>CAYYMO010000144.1:0-2929 GCA_964472955.1 uncultured Methanomicrobia archaeon
CATGCAGAATTTTTAAGATCACATTTACGAGCTGAGACGTTAATCTTTACTGGAGAAATTACACCTCAAAAAAGGTCAGAGCTGTGGAATAACTCAGCCCAAGTGATAGTTTCAACGCCACAAGTTATTGAAAATGATTTGCTTGAAGAGAAAATTGAGCTCTCTCAAGTAGGACTCGTGATATTTGATGAGGCTCACAGGGCAGTGGGCAATTATTCGTACGTGTATATCGCTAATAAATATATGGATCAAGCTAAAGATCCGCTGGTACTTGGTTTAACAGCTTCTCCAGGAGGAACAATTGAAAAGATTCGACGCGTAAGTAATGGCCTATATATCAATAATATTGAAATCAGGGCGGAATCTGATCCTGACGTTCTTCCCTACACCCACAAGAAGTACATTGAATGGTACAGGTTCTCATTGCCCCCAGAAATGGTCTTTATTAAACAAAGTCTAAATACGGCTCTTTCAAGCAGGCTAAGAGAGATTAAAAGTATGGGAATCGTCAGTAACGAGTGGATTTCGACATCTGAATTGTTGAGGTTACGTGCTGAGGTTAGCAACAGTAAGAACTATAGGGCTATGTCCGTCATCGCCGAAGTTATAAAACTAAGGCACGCAATCGGAATGATTGAAACACAAGGCGTTGTTACTACTAACAAGTATTTTGAGCGGTTAAAAAAAGAGGCCGAAGCTAAAGGAGGAAGCAAAGCAGCGAGAAGGCTTGTTGGCGATCTATACGTAAAAAGGGCAATGGATAGAGCAAAAACGCTTGAAGAGATGCATCCGAAGTTGTTGGCCGTAAAAAATGTAGTAAATGACTTGTTCATGAATAAGCCAGATTCGAGAATTATAGTATTTACAAACTATAGGGACACGGCAGAACTGGTGAAAAATGTCCTCTTGCATGTTGATGGAGTCAGGCCTGTTAAATTTGTGGGTCAAGCCCAGAAAGATGGGGTCAAAGGACTCTCGCAAAAGCAGCAGGTCCAGTTAATCTCTGAATTTGTAGAAGGTAAATACAACGTACTCGTCGCGACAAGCGTGGCTGAAGAAGGTTTGGATATTCCATCTACAGACATGGTTTTATTTTATGAACCCATCCCATCTGAGATTAGAAGTATACAAAGAGAGGGCAGGACAGGAAGACGTCGGTCAGGCAAAGTCGTTGTATTAATAACGAAAGGTACGAGAGATGAAGCGTATTATTGGTCCAGCAACAGAAAAAGGAAGATTATGCGCGCCGAAATGAAAAGAATGAGTGACAAAGCTTCAGATGCACTTGACGAGCCATCTTGTCGCATCGACTCTGAACCTCATACTTTAGAAGACACGCCGGCAAATGTTCAATCGGCGAACTATAATCAAGCGTCAGACAATGCCACAATTCGGACTCAATGTAGCTATCATTGTGAAAATGGGGCAATGAAGGCGATTCAGATCGTGAGTGACGGCCCTCACACTCACGAAGCTGAGCTGATCATACCTTCAGAAAAACACCAGATGACTCTGTTAGACTTTGGAAAAGACGATGTGGATTCAGTCGAGACAATAGTCGATGTTCCCGAGCTGAGATCTGACGCTGTAGATGCAACAATTAAATTAGGGGCAAGGTCTGAGATTAGGACCTTACCTATAGCTGATTACGCGTTAAACGACAAAAATGCTGCCGAAAGAAAAACAGACGAAGATGTCTTAAGCGCGTTAATGGATCGGGTTCTTTTCGAGCGGGAGCAAATTGAAACGGAGAGGGGGCCAATTTTACGAGGGAAAAAGTCAACGAAAATGTTGGAGGAGCAACAAGAATATCTCATTTCTTCCATAGCTGTAATAGGACCCATCGCGACGGGAGCTTTGTTAAAGCATTTTAGGTCAGTTGAAGCGATAATTAAGGCTCCTGAAGAACAATTAGTGAAAGTGAAAGGAATTGGAAAAATTACAGCGCAAAAAATTAGAGAACTTATAAACGCCAAATATGCGCTTGAATCGCTCAAAGAATAAATATTTTTATACTTTTCCCTCAAACCGTTTGATAGAGCAAGTTTTATAATTGTTAAATTAACATACCCTTTCTAAATCAGACTATTTCATTAAGAGTCGAAGCGGAGCACACATCTTGAAGGACGATGAAGATAAGGTTGAAGCTGAAGAGGCATTGGAAAAACGAGAAGTAGACGACGAGAAAGAAGCCACCGCTGAGACTTCTTCAGGGGAGGGATCCAGCGAAGAAGTAGAGGGATCCGAGGGAGAACCAGAGGCAGATTCTTCTTATCCAAGCGACAGAGACTCGTTTCTTTTAAGTCTCTTGTATTTTGAAGACGTTGTAACAACTTTGGAAAAATTAGAAGAACTATACTCTGTACCTAACATAGAAACAGAGAGGGCGTTTGAAGCTTTAAAAATTGGAAATTATCTGGTGGCAGAGGAGCACCTGACGCGAGCATTAGAATTAGATGAAAAAAACCAGAATGCATTGATTTATAAGGCGATAATGCATTTGAAACTCAATAATGACGACGAAGCATCGTGCTATTGCGATTTAGCGAGAAAGAATGGCCCGGACAATCCGAATTCCTGGATTTGCACATCGGCAGTTTTTATAAAAGAGCAAGAATATGATGAAGCGCTAAAAAATCTCGATAAAGCTTTAGAATTGAGCCCTAAGAACGTCGAATTACTCATAAATAAGGCATCGTGCCTGATACGGCTCGGATACTTTGATGAAGCGATAAGGGTAACATATCGCGCGCAAAAAATAAGCCACTCGAATGTGCATGCATGGATTAACAAGGGTATTGCTTACGCGTACACCTTCAGGATAAAGGATGCAATTAACTGTTTTAACGAAGCCTTAATGCTTGATCCAAGTAATAAGGTTGCACAACACGCGAAAGAGGAGATGCATAAGAGATTAACTCAGTGAACT
>CAYYMO010000145.1:0-6654 GCA_964472955.1 uncultured Methanomicrobia archaeon
CACTATTATCATAGACGATAGGCCCAATAGCCCGACGGAGGGCATGGAGATTAGCGTGCCGGTAACGATTTTAGAAACTCCTCCTTTGAAAATCGCAGCTATAAGAGCTTATAATAACACACCCTATGGACGAAAGGTGTCTCTCGAGGAGTGGGCAAGTGATTTAGAAACAGACTTGAAAAAACTTATGCCGCTTCGTAAAGGAAGTTCAGTCAGAGAAGGATCCCTTGATGGTGCAGAAGAGATACGGCTATTAATGCACACTCTGCCTAAGAAGGTTAGTGGCATTTCCAAAAAAGTTCCAGATTTGATGGAAATGCGCGTGGGAGCTAAGGACGTGAAATCTACTTTTGAATACGCTCATAAGATGATTGGCAAAGAGGTAGCCATAGCTGATATTTACAAGATAGGGGAACTTGTCGATGTGATTTCCATTACTAAAGGGAAGGGGACGCAAGGCCCAGTCAAGCGTTGGGGAGTTACCATACAAGATAGAAAGGCATTTAGGGGGGGAAAAGGACGCCACATTGGAAATCTTGGACCATGGAATCCAGCACGTGTGCGTTGGACGGTCCCTCAACTTGGGCAAACTGGCTATCATCAGAGGACAGAGTTTAACAAGCGAATTATAAAAATTGGATCAAATGGTTCAGAAGTAACGCCCCAAGGAGGACTCCTTAAGTATGGAATAGTCAAGGGCGATTATATTATGTTAAAGGGCTCGATTCCTGGACCGATTAAGAGATTGGTTAGAATAAGAGATGCAATAAGGCCGAGCAGAACACCGCAAACGGCACCAGAGTTAAGTTATATAAGCCTTCAGTCAAAGCAGGGGTAATGAAAGATGAGAGTTCAAGTTTTAGATTTAAATGGAGAAGTTGCAAAAGAGATAGAACTCCCTCCCATCTTTAATGAATTATACCGTCCGGATATAATTAAAAAAGCGGTGCTTGCGTCTCAGGCTAATAGGAGACAAGCTTACGGGCCAAATGTGACTTCTGGAATCAAAACTTCTGCTGAATCGTGGGGATCAGGGAGGGGGGTCGCTCAAGTTCCACGACTAAAAAATTCAAGTAGAGTTGCGAGAGTTCCGCAGGCTGTCGGTGGGAGAAAAGCTCATCCACCAAAACCAGACAAAATCTTTTCTGAAAAAATAAACAGAAAAGAGAGAAGGAAAGCGATAAGGTCAGCAATCGCTGCAACGATCATATTGGACTTAGTACAGGCTCGTGGGCATAGATACACTGGTAATCTTCCCTTAGTAGTTGTCGATGCTTTTCAGGAGCTTTCCAAAGCCAAGGAAATAACAGGGGCGCTGAAACAATTTCACGTTTGGGAAGATTTGGTAAAGGCGAAATCTGGTCGGAAAGTCAGGGCTGGCAAGGGAAAGAGGCGAGGAAGACGTTATAAGAATAAAAAAAGCATCCTCATTGTAGGTACCAGGCCATTAGTCGCTGCTAGAAACTTGCCAGGTGTTGATGTCACGACTATTAACAACCTCAATGTTGAACTACTCGCTCCAGGAGTTCACGCTGGGCGGCTGACTGTTTGGACCGAATCTGCCGTAAATGCTTTAATGGAGTTTTAAACTATGCTAAAATACGCTTACATAACTGAAAAGGCGACAGTACAAATTGATAAGGATAATAAACTTCATTTCATTGTGGACATCGATGATACGAAAGATGGCATAAGAAAAGCTGTGGAAGAGACCTATGATGTTACAGTTGCGGACATCAAGACCCTGATTACGCCAAAAGGATTGAAAAAAGCTATCGTCACTCTCTCTAGCGAGGATTCTGCTGAAGAGATAGCGTCAAGGGTTGGTGTATTCTGAGGTGAATATAAATGGGAAAGAGAATAATATCGCAAAATAGGGGGAAAGGCACTCCTACGTATCGCGCTCCATCTCATCGTTATAAAGCCGATATCGAGCATATAAAGGTTGATAAAGATGAAACGATTACGGCAACAGTTGTCGACATACTGCATGATCCTGCTCGTAGCGCCCCTATAGGGAGAGTCGAACTTCGAGATGGAAGCGAGAGACTTATACTTGTGCCTGAGGGATTAGCAGTCGGCGATGAGGTAACTTGTGGGGTATCTGCGGAAATAAAGGCTGGAAACACATTGCAGCTTGCTGAAATCCCTGAAGGCATCCCAATTTACAATATTGAATCCCAACCCGGAGACGGAGGCTCATTTGCGCGTGCATCTGGTGTTTATGGGATGCTGATAGCTCATGATGTAAATAAAACAGTTGTGCAGCTTCCTAGCGGTGAAATGAAATGGCTTCATCCGCACTGTAAAGCGACAATTGGGATGGTTGCAGGTGGTGGCAGGGTAGATAAGCCGTTTATAAAGGCAGGCAAGAAGTACTTGAAGATGCGGTCAAGAGCAGGTAAATTTCCGAGAGTAAGAGGGGTTGCAATGAACGCTGTTGACCACCCGTTTGGAGGAGGCGGTTGGCAACATCCTGGAAGACCTAAGACTGTTAGCAGAAGAGCACCACCGGGAAGAAAGGTAGGTAGCATCGCTGCTAGGAGAACAGGTAAGCGATAAACGACTTGGAGTGAGACCTATGGTGAAGAGAAAGAAGGCTGAACCACCACGACGTAAAGAAGAGTTCACATACAAAGGGTTCACAATTGAAAAACTGCGCGGAATGGAATTGGAAGAGATAACCAATATCCTTCCAGCGCGTCAACGGAGAGCACTAAAAAGAGGCTTGAGCGAAGATAAAAAGCAACTTTTACAACAGGTAAAAGACGGGAAACAAGTCCGTACACATTTAAGGGATTTGATAATCCTTCCTGAAATGGTGGGAAACACAATCTCAGTACATGATGGCAAAAGTTTTAACCAATTTGAAATAATGCCTGAAATGATCGGGCATTATCTTGGAGAGTTTGCTCTAACAAGAAAACGGGTCGCTCATGGGGGGCCGGGCGTTGGTGCTACAAGATCAAGTAAATATGTTCCATTAAAGTGATTCATATGGCATTTACTAACTACTCTAGGGAATTCGACAAAGAAATAACTGCCCGCGCCCAAGGTCATGAGCTTCACGTGTCACCAAAGCACTGCGTAGAGTTATGTAGAGAATTGAGGGAAATGGATCTCACAGAGGCAAAGTCTTATCTTGATGCTGTTATCAAAAAGAAGAGGGCGGTACGATTTAAGCGTTATAACAGTGAGGTTGGGCACAGAAAAGGCTTAATAGGCTGGGATGCTGGTAGGTACCCTCAAAAGGCTGCGTCAGAGATATTAAAAGTGATAAAAAATGCTGAAGCGAATGCTGAGTATAAGGGACTTGACACAGAAAAGATGAAAATCGTCCACAGCTTGATGAGACGCGGCAGAGTCATTCAAGGGCGTATGCCCCGCGCGATGGGACGTGCTACACCAAAAAATACAGAGACTGCTACGGTAGAAATAGTACTACAGGAGGTGAAAAATGGCGATTGAAAAAAGATTCGTAAGTGAGGGCATAAAACGATCTCAGATGAATGAGTTTCTTGTTAAGGAGTTCGAACGCGCTGGGTACGGTGGCATGGAAATAAACCGAACACCACTTGGGACGCAAGTGACTATATTCGCCGAAAAGCCGGGGATGATTATAGGAAAGGCGGGTAAGACCATACGAAGGGTCACAAAAGAGCTTGACATTAAGTTCAAACTTGATAATCCACAGTTGGATGTCCAGGAAATTGAAGTTCCTGAGCTAAGCGCGCAGATAATGGCAAACAGATTGGCGAATGCTTTGCAGCGCGGTTGGTACTTTAGGAAGGCCGGTCAATCTGCGCTCCAAAGGATTATGGACGCGGGAGCTTTAGGTTGCGAGATCATTCTTGCAGGAAAGTTGACAGGTCCACGTGCGCGAACTGAGAAATTCCTTGCAGGGTATATAAAACATTGTGGAAAGCCAGCTGAGGAGTTAGTGGATAAAGGCTACGCCGTGGCAAAAAAGAAGTTAGGTGTAATAGGTGTTAAAGTGCATATAGTGCATCCAGGAGTAAAACTTCCTGATGATATTCAACTCATCGAAGTCCAAGAAGAAGAGGTAGAACCGCATGGCGATATTGAGAACGCAGGAAATACGGGAGATGAAACCCGAAGAACGGAAGAAACAACTTAAAGACCTAATGAGTGAACTACTTCGCGAGAGGGCAGTAGTTGCAGCGGGGGGTGCTCCTGAAAATCCAGGGCGCACACGCGAGTTAAGGCGTGCCATCGCTAGAATAAAGACAATTCTAAATGAGGAGAAACAAGGGACTATCGGCTAATAGATGGAGACTATAGTAATGCAAATAACCCCTCAAAACATAGCGCATCACGAGCTTATTGGATTACGCGTCCTCGTAGTCGATAACTCAAATCCGTTTAACGTGGGTCTTTCTGCAAGAGTGGTTGACGAAAGCAAGAACACTTTCACGATCGAAAGTGACTCTGGCGAGAAAATGATACCTAAAGAACATGGGATCTTTGAGTTCACGCTACCTGACGGACGGCATACTGTATTGAATGGCGATTTGCTCGTGGCGCGCCCCGAAGACCGCGTCGTGAAGAATTTATTAAAAATGCGAAAAAGGTGAAATGATGGCAGGAAAGTTAGGATTGAAAGTTCCCCTGCCTGTACGGGAATGCAAAGATATTGCATGTCCGTTTCACGGTAATTTGGCTGTCAGGGGCCAAACTGTTGATGGAACTGTAGTAAGTGGCAAGATGAGTCGTACAGTTGTAGTACAGCGAGAGTATCTTAAGTATATACCTAAGTATGAAAGGTACGAAAAAAGGAAGTCAAAAATTCATGCACACAATCCCGACTGTATCGCAGCTAAAATCGGCGACAAGGTGAAGATAGCGGAGTGTCGTCCATTGTCTAAAACAAAGTCTTTTGTGGTGATCCAGATTTTATGAAGAGCTTAAAGGCAAAAGTTCCAAAATCTCTCGTGACAGGATCGGCACTCGATTGTGTCGACAATACAGGCGCACGAATGTTACAGATCATAGCTGTTAGAGGTTATAGGGGGGTAAAGAAGAGGCAGCCCAAAGCTGGTATAGGGGAGATAGTCATTGTGTCAGTTAAGAAGGGCACCCCCGAGATGCGAAGACAGGTACTTAACGCAGTTATTATTAGGCAAAAACAAGAGTTCAGAAGACAAGATGGGATAAGGGTAAGATTTGAAGATAATGCTGCAGTCATTACTGACGATAAAGGTGACCCGAGGGGCACCGAGATTAAAGGACCCGTTGCCCGCGAGGTAGCTGAGCGCTTTGGGAAAATTGCATCGGTAGCCCAAATTATAGCCTGAGGAGAGAATATAATATGATTAATTCAACACAGCCCAGGAAACAGAGAGGGGCGAGAATCAGGGCTCCACTTCACACAAGGCAAAAATATCTCCGTGCACGACTGAGCCCATCGCTTGCAAAAAAATACAAACACCGTAGTTTCCAAATAAAGAAAGGTGACACTGTGAAGATACTTCGTGGGGACTTCAAAGGCAATGAGGGGAAGGTTGCAAACGTAAACCTTAAACAAGAAGCCATCCACGTGGATGGGGTAACTGTTCATAAAGCTGATGGTTCTGAGGTACCACGTCCAATTCACCCGTCAAACGTGATAATCACAAAGCTTGAACTAAAAGACAAACTAAGAGCAGGAAAACTTAAGGAGGCTTAAATGCACCAGAAAAGAATTTCAGCACCGAAAAGCTGGCCGATTGCTAAGAAGATCAGCAAGTGGGTCGTCGCCCCGTCTGCAGGAGCACATTCAAAGGATGCAGTGCCGATAATGGTGGTTATACGCGACATGCTGCGAATTACAGACAACGCAAAGGAAACGAAGCGCGTATTGCACGACGGAGCCGTCAAGGTAAACGGGAAAGTCGTCAAAGATTATAAGGCACGTTTAGGGCTTTTCGACGTGTTAAACGTTGCTGGAATCAATTATAGAATGCTCCCAAATCCACGCGGAAAATATGAACTTACCGAGATCACTGATGATGATGCCCGAAGCAAGCTCTCTCGTATAAATAATATTACTATCGTAAAGGGTGGAAAGTATCAATACAATTTGCACGATGGAACGAATTTGCTGCTAGATGAAAAATATAATACTAGAGACTCACTTGTGCTCGCTTTGCCTGGTAATAAGATATTGATGCACTACGAGTACAAAAAAGGTAGCTATGCGATGATAGTCGGCGGAAGACATTCGGGTGAAACGGGCAAAATAGCCGAAATAAAAAAAGTTGAAAGCTCCCGTCCAAACATAGTGAAGATTGAACAGAATGATCGCCAGTTCGAGACAATAGATAAGTACGTTTTCGTATTGGGTGGTGAAATGATGTGATAGCTAAAAATGCCGAGAAGTCTCTAGGCGATCCGAACCCGATGACCAGGCTGCAAATCGACAAAGTCATTGTGCACATGAGCGTCGGTGAAGGCGGCCAACGATTGATAAATGCTGAAAAAATTATTAAAACTCTTACTGAACGGGGAACGGTGAGGACAGAAGCAAAAAAAACTCAGCCAGCTTTTGGCATAAGGAAAGGGCAGGCGATCGGTTGCAAAACAACGTTGCGCGGGTCTATTGCTAATAAATTTCTTACGATGGCACTTGACATTCGCCAATATCACATAAGTGAC
>CAYYMO010000146.1:0-2881 GCA_964472955.1 uncultured Methanomicrobia archaeon
GAGCATTGCTGGCACCGTCGGCATGGAGGAATTAACCGTCTTGTGTGCTACGAAGTTTGGGGTGAGGGGCTTTACACAAGCCTTGGCAAAGGAAGTTCCGCATATCAACGTATATACCGTAAATCCTGATTTTATTGCGACGAGAATGACTAATTTCGAGGGGAGATCTCCCGAGGAAGTTGCTCGCGTAGTAGTGAACGTCGCAAAAGGTATATATGAGCTGCCCTCTGGGAGCGACATCGATGTGTGGAAGTGTTAGTGTAACGGCCATCATGTTCAAATGCTAAGCAAGAATATTCACAATCCACAGATGATGATTTGAGAGGCGCGTATGACAGAATTAAGTTTTTAACATCAAAATTGCTTGGACATAATGATGGTGTCTATCGTTTGGATACCTTGTGGGCAATTACTACAGGATGCACGCAGTTTATTGGGTATAAAAAGAAGAATGTTATAGGAGGACAAAGCCTGTGGACATGCACAAAAGATCTAGAGATTGTACACATAGTAAATTTCCGTCCGATATCAATATGCTTCGCATTCTGTGGTGTGACAACGCGAATATAATACGAGCAAAAGCCGTGCACATAAACGATTCAAACGCGCGCGCGTCAGACTTTTACGTCGGCATCTCCGAAGCTATGCAAGCGCTTCCGGTTATGTACGATGCTCCGGTGAGGGAGACGGGTTTAAGTCCTGTCGGGGAAGTGCACCTCACTGCTGATCTCGCAAGCTTTACGCCCGTGCCGTACTCTCCAGGTCACGGCAGAGCCATGGGTGACATGCTTAAAAATGGCAAGCCATGGGCGTACTGTCCCCGGAGCTTCCTAAAAAAGATGGAGGTCCAAGCGCATGACATGAATGTAGAGGTCAAAGGTGCCTTTGAAAATGAGTTTTATCTATTGAGAACAAAAGAGGGAAAATTTGAACCCGTCGACGCCACTCCATTTGCATCGTCGTATTCTATGGATCTCAACCGAGAGATTATAGATGAAATCATCAGAGCGCTCATAGCGCAGGGGATTACAGTAGAGCAGTACTATCCTGAATCGGGCCCAGGTCAACAAGAAATCACAATAAGATATTCTTCGGCTCTCCAAGCATGTGATAATCAGATAGTCTTTAGAGAAACAGTGCGGGCGGTTGCACGGAAATACGGTCTAGTGGCCTCGTTTCTTCCTAAAATATTTCCCGATAGAACGGGTAACGGCTGTCACCTGCACGTAAGCCTATGGCATGAAGATGCAAATATTCTCTCAGATTCAAACAGCACATACGGCCTTTCAGCTACTGCCCGCCAGTTTATAGCGGGAATTATGAGCCATCTCCCTGCTCTTATGGCACTGACTACACCAACCTCCAATTCATACCGGAGAATTCAGCCTAAAAGCTGGAGCGGGGCGTTTCAATGCTGGGGGTTTGATAATAAAGAAGCTGCCATTCGAGTGATCACTGATCGCGATCATGAAATCAGACACTTTGAATTGAAGGTCATCGACGCATCTTCGAATCCTTATCTGGCGTTCGGGGCGGTAATTGCAGCAGGACTCGACGGAATACGTCAGCAACTACAACTGGGTAGACCAGTGCAAAAAGATCCTGGGTATCTATCGGAAGGTGAACATAACGAGTACAATATTGCTGCCCTCCCGGCGAGTTTGGGTGACGCGCTGATTCACCTAAAAAATGATGCAGTTCTTACGCGTGCGCTGGGAAATGAACTCGCGAGGGCATATATCGGAGTTAAGAATGCCGAGTGGGGCGCCTTAAAAAACCTGACACTTAATGAAGAGGTTCAGCTCCTACTTGAGAAATACTAATCAACACCGCCACCGTCATCTTACAAAATGGTATACATTATATCAACGGATGGGCGTATTCATCAGATAGAAAATGAAACGTGGTAACAACAAAAGCATACTAAAGCTCAGCGACACATCAGCCCTTGTGATGTCATGGTCGATGTCGCTCTATCGGCAAGGACTTACTCGGAGCTATGTCAACCGTCTCGACCTATCAGCGGGGGATGCACTTTTGATGGGCTGTAATGAAGTTTGCTCGTGGTATGATGAGATCATTTTAGACAGAAAATATTTCATGAGATGTCTTGTTGAAAACGTACTGCAGTCATCTAATGAAGGATCATGGCAGATCGTGATACCTGCAGCTGGCATATCTCCATTCTCTCTTGAATTGCTTACGGGAAACGTCTCATGTATAGACCGTATCTTTGAGATTGATTTATCGGAAATGAAGGAAAAGAATACGCTCTACCGCAGCATTGCACCTACTCTTTGCTCTAAAGTGAGACACATAACAGGAGACATTACTGCGCCCGACTTTGTTCGGACGCTTAAAACTGCCGGTCATTGCTGCGAGCTGCTTACAATCGTTGTATTAGAGGGCATCAGTTACTATATCTCGAGAGAAGACCTTAGCCGTCTCATCGGCGCATTTAGCTCTGAACAGCAGAAAAATAAGATCATTATAGAGTATTTGCTTCCTTGCTCCTCGATCAGCGAGGAACGGCGGTATATCCCACAGGGGGTATTCGGAACAATCAAAGACCATGCTGGGTTACAACATATTAGATGTTACACGGCAGATGACATGGGGGCACTCTTACAGGGTGTCGGAGGTAATAACCTCGTCCATTACTCACAACGGGACATAGAACGGGCGCGAACGGGAACACAAATCCGGTTTCAGCGCATACTGGACGGGTGGATAGGCTGTTCTATGGCATCACTGTAACTTCGTAACATCAACGCGAAGCTCACTGGGAATTTACCTAGGATACTAAGCGGTATCGCATACAAACACTAAAAACTTAGGGCGTATCCTAAGTTTAGATCCAGTTCGGGCAGACATATCGCTC
>CAYYMO010000147.1:0-4579 GCA_964472955.1 uncultured Methanomicrobia archaeon
CACGTAAGATCCCTCGATGTCGGGTATTTTACTACCGATGGGGCGATGCGTTCCGCAGGCGATGCAGAAGAGTACTTCATCCTCATGGATAAGGTAGACGGAGCGGAATACTTTAAAGACCTAGACAGAATCAAAAACACAGGTGTATTGGACAATCTCGACGTCGCTCGCTCCGAGGCCCTTTCCGCCTTCCTGACGGAGATCCACGAGGTCAGGTGGAACGATCCTTCTCTCTACACCCGACGCATAAGAGACCTTATTGGCCACGGAGAGCTCATCATGGGCTTGGTTGATAGTTATCCGTCTGACTTCGAATTTTTTTCGACTGATGCATTTTTGACGCTTGAAAAACGATGTGTAGACTGGCGGTATAACCTCAAGGATCGGTGCTATAGACTCTGTGCAGTGCACGGAGACTATCACCCATGGAATGTGATGTTCAAAGATGGACTTGACTTTACCGTGCTTGACAGGAGCCGGGGGGAGTACGGAGAGGCGGCTGACGACGTTACGGCCATGAGCATCAATTATCTATTCTATTCAGTTCAAAAATATGGCAAATTATCAAA
Organism: uncultured Methanomicrobia archaeon; assembly: GCA_964472955.1. Classification (GTDB taxonomy): domain Archaea; phylum Halobacteriota; class Bog-38; order Methanoflorentales; family Methanoflorentaceae; genus DASPRZ01. The sequence continues at coordinate 570 of CAYYMO010000147.1, forward strand.
GGAGTTTAAAAAGCTGTTTAACACGTTCATGAGAAATTATCTCGACAAGACAGGAGATGAGGAGCTACTCGAGGTGGTTCAGCCTTTCTATGCATTTCGGGGCCTCGTTGTTGCCAGTCCTTTGTGGTATCCGCACCTTGATTCAGAAGTGAGGATTAAGCTCTTTAATTTCATCCAGAATGTACTCGAAATTGAAACGTTTGACTATAAAGAAGTGAACTCACTGCTAAAGGGATAATGGATGCCATGGCATGGGCTATATGGGTAACAGGGCTGCCTGGAAGTGGCAAGACGACGATTACAAGAGAGATGCAACACCTTCTTAGTGGTGAAAGGGTAAAAATACTACAGCTTGACGAGGTGCGCAAGATAGTCACCCCACAGCCGAAGTACACTGAGGAAGAGCGAGATATCGTCTATGCATCTCTTGCGTACATGGCAAAAGTACTCACAGAGTGCGGCATAAACGTAATAGTAGACGCAACGGCTAACCGCAAACGTTACCGAGATCTCGCCCGACAGTTGATACCGAACTTTGCTGAGATTTATGTGAAGTGTACGCTTGAAATCTGCATTGAGAGAGAATCAACACGGGTAACTAAGTACTCTCCAAAAGGCATTTATAAACGCGCAGGGGCGAAGAGTTCCACCGTTCCTGGAATAAATGTCCCTTACGAAGAGCCGAATAACCCAGAAGTCGTAATAGATAGTGAAAAAATTGACCCGCAAGAGGCCGCAGAGAGTATTGTAAAGCGCATAGGAGAGCTCTTCAATGGAAATTGATGAGATCACCCGTATCGCAAATGCAGCGATGGATTCAGTAATTGATTTTATAAAGACGTCGGATGATTTCGCCACCATTACCAACGTTAAGAAAAGTGACGTTACGCGAAGATTTGATGTCGTGGCAGAGGAGGCGCTTGAGCATGAGCTGCGTGATAGAGGAATAAATGCAAGAGTCATCTCTGAGGAGTACGGTGATAGGGTAATCGGTAAGTACCCCGAGTGCACGTTGATCTTCGACCCCATTGATGGCTCCACGAACGCCTCGCTTGATCTTCCCTACTTTTGTTCTTCTCTCGCGTATGCGCAAAAAAGCCAGAACGTAACGCTCAGCGATATCGAGATAGGCGTTATAGTAACTAACTTCAAGAACGTCTACGCAGCTGAGGAGGGTTGGGGGGCGTATTTCAATGGAAAAAAGCTCGAAACAAAGAAAACTCAGAGGTATAAGCCAATAATATCTGTTTATTCTTATGGGGTTCCGACTGTCCCACGGGGCTTGATAGAACTCGAGAAGAAGTGCATAGTAAGAACGTGGGGAAGCGTAGCCCTTGACATGTGTTTGGTAGCAGCAGGGAAAATTGATGCGGTGATAGATACGAGAGGTCTCGTGAGCGGCTATGACATTGCAGCTGCCCAACTGATTGTTCGAGAGAGCAACGCGATTTTCACTGATGGGGGTGGTGATACCATTGAAGCAGACGTTGCGGCCACCGGAATTGCATTTATATGTGCCGCTGATCGAACGTTTCATGCCCAAATAGTCGATATGCTAACAAACGTCACACCTACAAATTGAAATAACGGCCAACCAACGCGAATGATATGATGACAGATGATGATGATTTGTAGAGGCACTTAGAACCAAGAACGACCAAAATTGTAGGGGGTTCAGCGACGTAAAAAATGGCGAGGAGTCCCGTTTTTATTAGGAATATTCATAACGCTCAGCGTCTAATTGCGGAATTCTTAAAACGGAGTTAATAACATACAATTTTTTTTGCAAACATTTTAATATAACCTACTACCACAGTAGTATCGTTCATTACTACACCTCTACTAAGGTGGCTAAGGCTGTTGATGTGATAATGCTGGCTCCATAGAGAGAGAAGATGTGTGGGCCAAACATGCGCTTAAGTTGGCTCTATGGAGATATGAGAAATGTGGGGTGATGCAGTCTTAGCAATCTTAGTATGCTATATCTGTTAATTCTAATAGATTTTTTCTGTTAGTTCATCCTGTTGGCTGTACATTTTGCACCATCTATCTTGGGATATTTTTTTAGAGCCGCAAGATGTGCCACAATGTTCTGCCTTACATTTGTATAGTTTAACGCAACCCAAGTGTGTGTTTAACAATTTTGTAGGCGACAGTAAATATTGTTAATAGTGCATTAAAAAGAACTGTTGAACTTGGCGGCAGGAGAACTAGGTCTAGCGAAAGGCAGAAGTGATATAAACACAGAATTATTGTCGGAGGTACATATATGCCCGTATATATCCTTCTTTCAACCCTTACAGCTGAGGGAAGAAAGACCGTTAAAGGTAGACCTGAACGAATTCTTGAAGTTGATAAAGAGATTGAAGCATGTGGCGTGAAAGTCCTCAGTCAATATGCAGTGCTGGGGCCTTACGACTTCGTTAATGTGGTGGAAGCGCCAGACAATGAGGCGATTGGCCGAGCTTCGGTAGAGCTGGGATCTCGAGGTACTGTCCAGATAATAAGTATGCCCGCCACGCCAGTAGAGGACTTCATAGCTGCCATAAAGAAAAAGTAAAAAGTTTAATAACCAGCATTTTTTGTTGACCGGATTCGAGCGCAGTCCTCATACGAAAGTTACAATCAGTACTAAACTAGTGAGAAGGATATATTCTGTCGTCGGTCCTTAGGTATATCGGCGGGGCTGGACCTGCTAGCTCCGAACATCATAACAAGCTGTGGAAAACGTCGACGACTTTAATGGATTACCATTACGTTTCCGACGAAGTAGATAATATAGCCACGTGAGAAGCTTATTTATACGCCTGTTGCATGTCAAGCGTTGGTAAAAAATGAGTGCACAAAAACAGTTGTTGTTGTTATTGACTGCTGCTATTATAGCGTCTTCCGTCATTGCAGCGGGGTGCATGTCATCAAACAACAAAAATGAAACAAATCTAAGTCAGCAAGCCAGTTCCGGAGCAGACCAAGATCACGTGTTGAGCTTGATGCTAGTAAAAATACGTGACGTTCCTGCAGCAACAACGGGATCACTGCAATCGTGGAACGAAAATTGGATAGATGCCAGCACCGTAAAAGTGAAAGAGGTGTCTGGTGACAAATCCAACGATACTACGATAGTCTTCAGTAACTTTACGTTAAAACGTTTTAGTACAGTTGATGATGCGTCTAAATTCGTACAGAGCAAGACTAATGGATTTAATTTAGTATCCACCACACCACAAGATACTGATCCCTACAATATGGCGACCGGTCATAGACCATTGACGTACGCGTATTACCTAAAAACCCCCCAAGTGCAATTAGGTCAACCCATCACCAACAGTTATGTTGTTCAAACAGATGACATTGTGATGTACGGCGAAGATACGAGTCACGGCTGACCTGATGATCTTCGTCCTATCTCTTAAAGCGGTGTTTTAACCTTTCGGCGTCAGATGAAGAAGTTGTCGTAGCGCTATACCGACAAATTAGCTCCCTGTCAATGCGACTCTGTGAATATCTCAAGATCCAAGGAAAGATTTTCTCTGTGATCCCTAACCAATTCATCGACCCGTTAAAAACTCGATTATTAGGTCAGTCGTTTTGCTCTGAGTTAGAAGTGTACCGCAGAGTGATGCCGCATCAAACGAGCACACGACATATCGTTACTATAATGTTGTTGCACGCACTCGAACCATGAGACGTATTATCAGATCAGATAGAAAAACTTGTAGCTACTGCACTACTTCTTTTATAATGAGGAATAACGATGTACGGATGAGCCATACATAGATGGCCAAACACAATAGCCTATTTTCATGCTGGAACGATGATTCCACTACCATGTTTTAAGTCGGCTCAAAAATGTCTATAGACTTTCATTGGGCTCAAACTGTACCCCGCAGTCGCCGATGTATGGTTTTCGATGATTGTGTTGTTCCACCAAGATGTCCCACGGGATCCCGTCAGGGAAGGCGAGACACTTTAGATCACTGTTGTAATGCTTACAGATTGCACATAGCGGG
>CAYYMO010000148.1:0-4797 GCA_964472955.1 uncultured Methanomicrobia archaeon
GATGTGGGAATTAGTCTTTATCACTTGAAACTGGGTGCAGAACATTTTGGTAAGGAAACTGAAATTATATTTGATAACCCGGAGGATAATAATCTCAATGAATATGAGTATGTTGCCAGTTTGTGCTTGAAATGAGTCAAATATTCTTTGCTTTAAATCGCTAGCTCTTTGGCCAATATCTGGAACATCTTCTTTCTAGGAGACCTCTGGTGTTACTTTTAAGATCCTGTCTCCTCTGTTGTGTGTAAATCGATAGCCACGAAATCTCTCAGAAAATGTTCGACCGCATTGACGAACTCCTTCATAGCTGTTGCGGGGATAACTGATTCCCTGAATAAGAATGCTGCGTGAAGGCACCCACGCGCGGTCAAGACTGACGCTGTCGTCATCTTGAATTGGCCTGGGTTATGCGCCAGGAAGATGACCTTCTGATTGTCAAGTCTCCGAACCTTTCAGGAAAATCCTGTCTGCCAAGATTGGTAATGGTATCTTTATTTTCGTGAGAAATAAAATAAATAGGTGATGGGTGGTTTGTCGGAGATACAACGACGCATATAGTGTTGCTAATAGTAAAATTCCAAGCTTTCCACTCTAATTCGATGCATGTTTTGTATAAAAAATCAATTACCTCCTGACTCCAAACAGCATGTTTGACGCTAAATGGGGTTAGTTTTATTATATGGCGTGTATCATTACGTGTTTTAAAAAAGACAGTTGATGGACTTCGATACAACACGGGGCCATCGAAAGGAAGGTGAATTTCCATGAAGAGACAAATGTTATCATTATGTTTGACGCTCCTTACCCTTATTTCGGTAGGTGGAGCTGTCAGTATTGTTGGTGCAGCGTCGCATGTGACTTCTGGACATGCGTCAAAACTTTCTGTCAAAGCTGAAAGTTGCCCGTATGTCGGATGTAAATGCAATCATGTTTATCATTATGCAGACTGTTACTGGGCAAGCATTATCAAACCCGAAAGTAGAGTGTGTTTTAACAACCCGTGCGACGCACAGGCCGCTGGTTTTCGACCATGCGAACACTGTCACCCACCAGTCTGTTAACTCGTCTTGTAATAATGAATGTGAGTATTAAAAATTAAGATTGAATGGCGATTCATTATGACTATGAAAAAAGCACTGATATGTTTATCTATTATAGCGATATTGAATCTCTGCGCGTCGAATGTTGCTGCAGCAACGAATAAATATTCGACTACAACTCACAGTAAAATTGCAACAGATACAACGACAAGGCAACTAACCACACTTACGTTCACTGCCCCTACGCAAGTAACGGTCAACAAATCGTATCCTGTTTACGGGCGGCTCGCCACCGCAGACGGCAAGGGAATCTCTGGCGCAAAAATATATCTCATGCTTCATACATACGGTAGCCTTTGGATTAAAGTAGGTGATGCATTCACGACAGACAGCGGTGGAAAATTCGCCACAGATATAACGCCATCTTATAAAAGCAATTACGAACAAGAGGTCGTTTATTACGGCGATATGCAATACGCAGGATCTATAAGTAATGTGGTTACAACAGCAGCTTCCTAGCAATAACAATCGTCAGGTGAGCGTATTTGTACCGTGGATACAGGGGGATGGCAAGAAGCTCACCATTTCGCCAAGCTGGACGTGCGACGGTATGGCGACTTCGAGCTCGTGATTCTAGCGGAGAACCTTAGAAGCGATGGGAATAATAAGGGCCTATAAGACGTTTATAATAAAGTTGCGCTTTGATGCAGTGCGGCATTATATCCACCCCCTCTCTGCCCACCACTCGTACTCGTGAGGCCATATGTCCTTATTCATCTGAACGACCATCTTGAAACGCTCTCTATTCTCTGCAAGCGCACGTTCCTGTTCGGGATACTTTCGTTGTGACACTATTGCCTCCACGAGCGTCTGTCCGAGAGATGCAGCATCGCTCAACCCAGAATCGAGAGCCCCTCGATGGCTGAATATTGGCACACCGACCTCGCCCACCGTGAGAACTCCAAGCCTGTTCATGATGTAAGTTATATAGCTAAGAACATCGATGACCCCTGAGCTTGAGGTCGTGCTCACGGCGCAGCCATACTTGCCAGATAGCATCTGGCAGTGAACTGCATCTGACATACGATCGAAAACCGTTTTAAGCTGTGCACTTATATTGTTGAGGTATACCGGGGACCCGATCACGATACCATCGGAACTGAGCATTTTGTTGAATAAGTAGGGGAAATCATCTTTTTGAACACACGTGCCTTTTGCATAACACGCACCACATGCTCGACAATACTGTATGTCCAACTTACAGATGTCGACCACCTCAGTTTTAGCTCCGAGCTGACGTGAGCCGTCGAGTACCGCGTCGATCAGTTTCAGCGTTTGACTCTGCGTTCCACGGGGGCTGCTGTTGATTCCAAGAATTTTCATATACGTACCTCGGTTAAAGCGTATTTGTGGGGTGATCCTATATATTTATGACACCACACTCTCCCCCTGGAGATAGTCCCTTCATTTGGATTTGACATTGCCCATTGAGATCGAAAAGAGCCCGTGGTTCTGAAGACGGGCTGAACACCTTAAAAATTATCCGGAAAAATCCAAATAACTCTCTGATAATTTAATGCATCCTTTCTGTCGCGTGTAAAGAACAACCAAATCACGATGTCCAGTAACTGTGGCGGCGAAACAATAGGTCCATCCAACAATTCAATAGATAATTTCCCGTGCACGCACCTATAAGTGGGTTGCCTACCGTAGTAAAACCCATGAAAGCGCTCATCATATGCTGGTCCAAGCACCACGGGAATACGAAAAAGATCGCCGATGCCATGGCATCGGTTTTGCACAGTGAAGTTATCCCGTCAACTGACGTAGACATCGAAACGTTGGGCGAATACGATGTTATCGGTTTTGGGTCGGGCATTTACTACTGGAATCATCACAAAAGTCTGTTCGATTTAATCGAAAAGTTATCCCCTATTCATAAAAAAGCCTTTATATTTTCCACACGAGGAGTTAGCCGCCAGGGACGAACTCACGACGCACTTCGAACGAAATTGGAAGAGAAAAGCTTCGAAGTCGTGGGTGAATTCTCGTGCAGAGGATTTGACACCTATGGCATTTTAAAATACCTCGGTGGAATAGCGAAAGGAAGGCCAAATGACAAAGACCTTCGCGATGCGCGAGCGTTTGCAACGACATTAGAAGGCAACTGGAAAGTTACTACATAATAATAATGGTTTCAAGCACATGAAGTCAGTCGCTCGGACAACGCATGCAATGTCAGAATCGGCTGGCGGAAGAGTCTGCTGTATGTTGGTATTCATGCGGTGAACTCACTAAAACGTCCAATAGAGCACTGTGATGCTGGCTGTAGTTTCTGCCGTATTGGTCGTCGACTCGATGCACTTCGTACGGGAGTGAAGGCCAGAGATTGTCAAGCAAAGTGGCCAACAACAACGCGCCGACATATATCTCGTTGACATAAACAGCGTCTACGCTGATAGGTAACAACACGATATTATGGGCACGTCACCCGTGCCATGTGAGACCATTACAAGAGAGAAGAGAGGATCAGAAAAAGGGGCGTTAGTAATTGAAAGACTTTGACGATACCGTACCAGAGACGGCCCACAGTGAGCTGTCCGTGCAACCCTCGCAGCATCAGGGCAGGCCAAAAAAAGTACAGACTTTTAAAGCGCTCAGGTACAGAAATTTTGCCCTCTTATGGTTCGGGCTCGTCCTCTCGAACATCGGTACATGGATTCAGATTATCGCGCAGTGGCTGCTCGTGCTGGCGATAACGAACAATTCTGGTGTAGCTCTTGGTGCTCTGTCATTTGCCCAAGCCCTCCCCTTTTTCTTCTTTGCGTTGGTGGGGGGCAGCATCGCAGACAGAGTCAACAAGCGTAATCTGCTCCTCTTTACGCAAAGCCTTCAAATCGCCTTTGCCTTCACCCTTGGTGCACTTGTCCTTACTGGCGCTATTCAGCTCTGGCAGATCATTGCTATTGCCGCGCTCAATTGTATAGCGCTGAGCTTTGACGCTCCGACCCGATTTGCTTTCATTCCTTCTCTCGTGCCACGTGAAGACCTCTCGAACGCCATCTCATTGAATTCGGCTGCCTTTAGCGGCGCCCAAATTATTGGCCCGGCACTTGGCGGGATCCTTGTCGTCCTCGTAGGCTATGCGGGGAATTTCATTCTTAACGGGTTTAGCTTTGTCGCGGTGCTTGTAGCACTATTGTTCATGAAGCTCCCCAAACACGTCAGTGTGAGCACACATCCGATGTCAAGAAGCATTCTTGATGGATTAGAATACATTTGGCGTGAGCGACTGCTGCTTTCGCTCCTCATCAATTACGGATCGCTTGCATTTTTTGGCGCGACGTACACTGTCCTCCTCTCGCTCTTCGCTGTGGTTATCTTGGGTGAGACGGCTGCTGGTATCGGTTTACTATATGCTGCTCTAGGTCTGGGAACTATTATAGGAGCCCTAGGGCTTGCATCACTGGGCGATTACGCGCGTAAAGGGCATCTTCTCATGATATCATCGCTCTTGTTTTCACTTTCCATAATTGTCGTGACATTTTCACGCCTATTTTGGCTCTCACTTGTCCTCCTCCTCATTGTAGGAGGGACGCAGGTGATCTCATCTGCTCTCACCATTACGCTCCTTCAGCTGAACGCACCGCAACATATGCTCGGATTGGTCATGAGCCTCAATATTATCGTCTGGATGGGACTTCGGCCGATGGGCGTTTTCCCCTTTGGTGCCTTGTCAAACGTGATTGGCGTCGCA
>CAYYMO010000149.1:0-3187 GCA_964472955.1 uncultured Methanomicrobia archaeon
AGACAATGAATTTAAGGCACAAATGTTATCAAAAAGCAATATTTATGTTATATACCAATGTTCTCATTAGTTGGCTAACGCGGTATGTTTTCTTTGGTTAAAATACCCAAGTGCGGGCCTTTCTCACCCCTCCCGCCCATACCGCGTAGCTCATTAACTAATATTAAAAATATCTTAAAAATATTTTCTGTTTTCGGCTCTCGTGAAATGACGGTTGGTCAAGTGGTAGAGGCAGGTTTGTCGGGCCAATTGATTTTCAACAAAAGGGGATATTTGTTGACGTGCGCCTTGTGTAAAAAAAGTTAGAGCGGGTACTGAAAACGTCACCCTCTTTAATTTTCAAATTGATCTGCACAAAATACTAACGCTTTAGCAGATGAAAGACACCAAGGCTTTTATATAAAACGCTTTTACCCAGATTTCACCGCACTAAATGAGAGAATGATATAAGTCGCCGTAAAAGAGAACCGAACGTAAATCTGTTAAATAAAGTGAGTGGAGTATGACTCGTGTGTACAAAAACAAGTAGTGAAATAGTCCTTATTAACCCTCCGCTTTCAAATGGAGACGTCACCGCAAAACTCAATATCTGTACGCCTCCATTGGGACTCGCTTATATTGCATCGTATTTGCGGGAGCACGGACACAAGGTCACGATTGTAGATGCCCAAGTAGATCCACTCAGTAAAGATACGCTTGTACGAACTGTTCAGAATGCTAACCTCATTGGCATAACATCTTCGGCACCAACATACAGCGCAGCCCTTGTAATTGCTAACATGGTAAAACATCTGTGTAAGGAGGCCGTGGTTGTGATGGGGGGGCCACAGGCGACGTACCTCGATTCAGATTGCCTCACGCAGTCGCAAGCTGATGCTGTTGTGAGAGGAGAAGGTGAAATCACAATGCTTGAGATAGCTGATGCTCTAACATATTCAGGATCACCACAAGCTCTCCACGACGTCGATGGAATTACCTACAGATCCAGTGGTGGAATAGTCAAGAACAAAGATCGCAGCTTGTTTAGATATTTAGATGAACTTCCGTTTCCAGCACGTGACTTACTTCCGATGGATAAGTATAGACCGCCAAAAAGCACAGGAGTGATATCAAGCAGAGGATGCCCCTTCAGATGCATTTTCTGCGCGTCTTCAAAGCTCAATGGCAAGAAGTTTCGCCCCAGAAGCGCATCCGACGTCTTTTCAGAGGTGTCAGACCTTGTAAAAAAGGGTTACCAACACATCTCGATGCTTGACGACAACTTCATACTCGATACGAACCGCGTATTTGAATTCGCCGACTTGGTCGAAAAGCAACAGGTGAAGTTTGATTGGTCGTGCACTGCGCGCGTTGACCTCATCGATGATGAACTGCTTACACGATTGCGCGAGGTAGGGTGCAGTGGTCTTTTCTTTGGTGTTGAGTCTGCCTCGAACGAGACGCTGGAAATCATCAAAAAGGGATTCACCACAGACCAAGTCGTGGAGGCATTCGACGTACTAAAGGGCCACCCTATGGCGACGACAGCATCCTTCATGATTGGGCTACCAGGAGACAATGCGGACAAAGTACGAGAGACTATTGACTTTGCAAAAAGGCTCAACCCGGACTTTGCCATGTTTTCAATTACAACGCCCTATCCTGGAACGGAGCTGTATGAGAATATCGATAACTACGACATTGAGATCACCCTCGATGACTGGAGCAACTTTACACTCACCAAACCAGTGGTAAAAACAAGCATGCTTTCGACGCGAGATCTCCAGCGCTGGTTCGTCAAAGCGTACTACAGCTACTATCTACGCTTCAGCTACCTAATGAGGGCCGTTAAAAAAAGGCAAATGGGATTCATAACCACGCCGCTTTGGAGAGGCCTCGTACAAGCAGCTGCATCACGCGCACGCGGATTAAAGATGAGAAGAGCATAAACATACCGGTGTACACGTGACAACATAGAAGATGCATTGAAGTAGCCGGTGAGACGCTCAGCGCACTTCTATAGTTATACCTCGAGATGTCAGAACGACGTGCAAGAAAGTAGCTATTCTGCACGGGAAAACGAAGAATCCGAAGCCGGCGACGTGAAGAAAGTTTACAGATGAGTTTGCAATGTTTCGGTAGGTGAAGTTGTTGCTCAGATAGGTAGGTATATGACAGTCAGTAATAAGAGGGATACGATGAATAAAATTGTGCTTAAAAGTGAGAGCCATAGTCCAAAGATGGTGCTCACCACTGACGAGACAATGATGAGCAACTACCGCGGAGGCATGTTCGTTGGATTCTCAACGTGCATGCCACAAGGGATTCTCCCTGATTGGTTTTTTTTCCGCGTGTGGGCGCCGCCGGTGCCGAGGAAAAATGGGAGGGCTTTGTACTCAGACTTTGGGCTCCGGCTCATTGAAGCAAGCTTAGCGAAAGAATTTGGCGAAGATGAAGTAGCAGTTGTGCACCCTTATGACTTAGAGAGGGTGGTCGGTAGCAGGACTGAGATAATAGCGATAAGTGGACATGATTTTCTTGGTATCAATCCTCCTACTTCCGAGTTTGTCGATTTAGTAGATGCTGGCCCGCCCTACAATAGGGTCAAATTTTTTGAGCTTATGACGAAACCAATTATGAAGGAGAAAGTGGTTGTTGCAGGCGGAAAAGCTGCGTGGCAGCTAGCGGATGAGTCTATCATGGACAAACTGAACATTGACTACGTGCATCTTGGCGAGGGCGAATTAACTATTCCTCAAATGTTCAAATCCATCCTCGAAGGGGAGAAACTGCCGAGGGTCGTCAAAGGAAAGGCGCCACGTGTGGAAGAGATACCGAATATTATTGGCGCCACAATTCACGGATTAGTCGAGATTGGGAGGGGATGTGGGAGAGGATGCTCTTTCTGTACCCCCAACATGCTTAAGTTCGTCTGTAAGTCTATTGAACATATCGAACGAGATGTGAGAATAAATACAGCAACGGGTCAAAGCTCGGTGCTCCTTCATTCTGAGGACGTTTTGCGTTATGGTGCAAATGGGATGATACCTGACAAAGAGCGTGTTCTAGCGCTCTTCAGGCGTGTCGCGTCAGTTGAAGGAGTTAACAATATCGCGACGAGCCACATAGCCCTCGCAACCGTCTATCACAACCCCGACCTCGTTAAAGCGGTTAGTGAAACGTGTTACTCCATGCTTCCTCAAGACTG
>CAYYMO010000150.1:0-2551 GCA_964472955.1 uncultured Methanomicrobia archaeon
ATGACATTAATCGCACTCGTACTAATCTTTTTGTCAAATACTGAAAACATTATCCCTCGATATACAGTTAATTGGCGCATATCCACACCAATATCTAAGTACTGCTGCACTGACTCGATATATTCAGATGAAATCAATTATAACCTTTATTTCCCCTCCACGGTCTATAAATTTTTTTGAGTCCTCGATTATGTATAAAGAGCTAATGACAACGAATATAGCGGAGCAAACCATTATCCATTCCTCAACTGTTGTAGCTGAGGCAGGCATAGCGAGACCTAAACCTTCCTTAAGGCTCGTGATCATTTTAAACGTCGAGAACTCATCAGACGGCCCAAACCTCTGTTGCTTTGACATCTTCTGAAACTCTTGCTTTCTCCTTTCCATATCGCGGATTTCGCTCTCGTGCTTTTTAAGTGTGGTATTGAGGGCGATATCAAGGTCTACGGCCATATGGACTGTCTACAAATCAAGTGAGGGGTTAACCATGCCCTCATCCATGAGGCCCGTGGGCGTGCGGTAGACGTCCTCCCGGTATGTCTTAAGCGATTTCGCAAGCAAGGACGTGGACTTTGGCCCGTACTTGAGCAGGTGGATGTAGAGCTGCGCCTCTTTCTTACTGACGGGAAAGCTAATATTCAGGAGTGTTTTTTCACTCTGAAAATTAACGTTTTAGCCCTGCTTTTAGGAGTTCTATTTAAAAGCCAAGCAGTATGGAGATATCTTCGGTGGGATTAGTCAAACAGACTCTATTTGGGCATTTATCTAAGGGATATAGGAGTTGAATGGGCACACTACATACGTTCGCTCCTGAATATATTTATGAAGTATATATTTGGCATTGGAAGGATATCAGCTTATTCTTGAACTCTGATAACTTCGACAACAAATGGGATTCAAAAGATTAACTGATGGGATCCAAATAGTGTGTTTCAACTGATAAATGCATATTTATAATGGTGTACACCTACATTGGAAGGTACTTGCTTCTTAGAGACAACTCAGTCGCAGATAGGAAGAAAACGAAATGAAGATTGAATTAAAGAACATCGAGGAACATTGCTGCTCCCTTTATGGAGTCGCGCAAAAGTAAGCAGGAATATAGTTCGTGGTTTAATGACACAGAAGCAATTGAACTTATTGAAAAAATCGATTATGATTTCTCAAGATTCGAAGAGAATCTTTTTCAAAATCTTTTTATGGTGGCACGGGCTAAGCAATTGACGATAAAATACGGTTGTATATCGAAGAATATCCTCATGCTTCTGCTATTAATCTCGGGGCGGGGCTTGACACAACGTTTTACCGCGTCGATAACGGGTTGGTTCAATAGTATGACCTCGATCTGCCGAACGTTATTGCCATCCGAGAACAACTGGTCACCAGAACTGACAGGGTAACATATATTCCAAAGTCCATTTTCGATTCGAGTTGGTGTAACGATATCAAGGACGTTGAAAATGGTTTGTTTATAGTAGCTTGTGGCGTATTGGCCTATTTAAAGAATCTCAAATAAAACAGCTCTTTTCGATGCTGGCAGAAAACTTTTCTGGCGGCGAGGTCGTATTTGATACTTCAAAGAAGTTAGGTAACATCTTCTCTAACTGGGGTTTACGTAGAGCTGGGATGAAACGAGCTACAACAAAGTGGACGTTAAAAGATGCAAAAAAGTTGACAAAATGGGATAAACGTATTCGAGTGGTAGATCAATTCCCATATTTCAAAGTTATTCCGAGAGATCCTGAATGGGATGAAAGAATGATAAGACAGATGGATTTTATCGAGAGAAGTAGAGTGTTCAATATGGCTAATATTTTTCACATTAGACTATAATGCCAATTCCTCAGCGTTTTGAACGTATAAGACTGACTTTTTTAGGGCTTAATCATTCTTCATAATCTTGTCTACGGATTCGCAAATTTGCTGAGCAATATGGGGATATTATCCAATGGGACCAGTCAAATCGCGCGTATATTCTCACGCACGGCGTATCAGGAGTTGAGTGGGCGCACTATCGACATCCGCTGCCTGAGTACAGGTGTACGTGTAAATGTGGCATTAGAAGAATGGCGACCCCCTTATCATGATAGTTTCCGTGTCCTTGTTCTTTCGTTATTACGCTAGCGTAAGTACGGCAATCAATGGTGATATCAATGGGAAGAACGCAGTGCCTACGAGGCCAAGTGCCGCAACTGCTATTGCTCCTAATAGTAAGAATAGCAACATTTCTTTTCACCTCCTTCCATTCCTCATTCATTTGCTGTCGATATGCGTACCGACGAACCTCGTATTCGGGAGCTAGTTTATAGTTTATGAGTCTGGGACTAGTTGGAAACTAGTTTCACATACATCGCTCATCAGCTAGGAGCATCGATATGCACGTGGCTCTGCACCTTTCTACTGCGAGCCTACTAAGGTAACACAACTGGGCAGGAGGTGATAAGGACATGAAAAGACAAGCACTAGCAGCAACAACGATCATTATTGCGCTCACTGCGGCTATGTTATTCGCCGGAGTAGCCAGCGCGCAGCAACCTATAACGGCAACTGC
>CAYYMO010000151.1:0-3310 GCA_964472955.1 uncultured Methanomicrobia archaeon
AGGCTAACTACACATTCTATCTATTACCGCCAGTGGTGGTAGCCTCCCCACCAGTGACCGTAGCCAGGGTGGCCTCCCCACCAGTGACCGTAGCCAGGGTGGCCTCCCCACCAGTGACCGTAGCCAGGGTGGCCTCCCCACCAGTGACCGCCGCCTCCCCAGTTCTGTGCGGTTGCTGTAGTAGGCTGCTGCGCATTGACCACTCCGGCGAATAACATCGCAGCAGTGAGCGCAAAAATGGCAGTTGTTGCTATCATGGTTCTTCTCTTCATGCTCTTCTCACCTCCCGCCTTGCTGTGTCACGTTAGTAGGCTTGCATAGTGTGCAGAGCCGAGTAAATGTCGAGGCTTCTAGCTAATGAGAGATGTGTGTGAAACTAGTTTCCAACTAGTCCCAGACTCATAAACTATAAACTAGCTCCCGAATACGGGGTTCGTCGGTACGCATATCGACAGCAAATGAATGAGGAATGGAAGGAGGTGAAAAGAAATGTTGCTATTCTTACTATTAGGAGCAATAGCAGTCGCGGCACTTGGTCTCGTAGGCACTGCGTTATTCCCATTGATATCACCATTGATTGCCGTACTTACGCTAGCGTAATAACGAAAGAACAAGGACACGGAAACTATCATGATAAGGGGGTCGCGCAAGACCAAGTAAGTCGCTACTGCAGAATAGAATAGAACAACAAGGCACCCAACAGAAGGATACCAGAGAAGACATAGAGCTTGCGTGAACCTAGTCCCTTTTTAGCCTTGTGAGTACATGCATCGAAGTCTAAACTGCATGCATAACTAAGAGCAAATTGGAACTTTATTAAGACCGCCGTGCTTTTTAAGAGGGTGATGATGTTGCATGAAAAGCAATGTATGTGGATGTCGCTCTGAAATGAGTTGAGCAAAGATGATAACCAACGAATCAATAGTTCTGACGCGTTGGATCAAAAGGGTCGGCGTAGATGAATTCGGTTTTTTGAACCACTCAAAGAGTCCACACCACATAATAGATTATGTGGACGTCTACAGCGCACCGTATTTAGATAAAGTTCTGCCACTTTGCACGCAAGTATTTGTAGAGTCCCCTACCGCTGGGAGAGTCTACACCTATTTTAGGCCGACCAGCATGGCAGTTGAATTCTTGTTAAATTGCAAAAATGAACTAGCGAAGGAAAAAGATAAACTCGAAAAAATTGAGCGCAGAGATGTAAAGAGTAATGGACTACAGCGACAAAATTGGAAGAGCAAGTATTTTTCACGTGCGAGCATAGCAGCGATGAAATTCATACGCGATGCATGTAATGTGTAAACGTGTAAATCTACAGTATCGAACTAACCAAAACTAAGTTTCGACCGTTTTAGAAATTTAAGTTGACAGAGCGGCTTCCGTTCACACAACCAACGCGGAAGTTCTCCATCGTTCAGGATGTGATGCGTGATATGAATACAAGAATACGAATACTAGGGTTGTTGGTCATAGCGATGATATCGCTTTGTGCAATAAATGTTGCGACAGCATCAACAAGCAAACTAGCAACGGTGACTCATAATGGATATGCTGCAGATACAACAAGCCAGCAGCAAACCCGTCTCGTGATCAAGCTTGGAAATAAAAACGGAGACGAAATAAGCACAACAAGTATGAACCAAACAGTTAGTCTCGTAGGTCTCCTGGGCATGCCAGGCGCGAAAAACTATATTGGAGGAGCGAACGTAAATATTCAGGGATCTCTCGACGGTACTACGTGGACTACCGTTTTAAAAACCACAACTGAGACAGGCAAATATAATGGCTTCTTCCTCGTGTCGTGGACACCCCAGACTACAGGGGTCGTTTTCGTTCGTGCAACCTACGATGGCGATAGTCAATACGCGCCTACGGTGAGTAATGTGGCAAAATTAACGGTTAACTAGCGGGTAATGAAACACTGATGCTCCCACGGTTCCCCTTTTCTTTTCTTTTCTCTTCTTTTCTTTTCTCTTCTTTCCCACGCGTTTAGATACTCGTTTGCTATTCACCACGTGAGGTCAGGCCTTGACCTACGGCGAGTGCAACAGTTGTTGGGGCATTCAAGCATTCAGACAACGACGGTCTATTTACGATTTAATGACTAGGATTTACGAGAGGGGTATAATAAAATTGAATTTTAAGACTGCCAGTAAGATCGATCTTAGCCCAATTGTCAAAATATCCACTTAAGTAAGATAGAAGCGTTTCTTTATTAACCAAGAAGTGTAGTAGAAATAACAATTTACGTAAGCGCATATAACTCTCGTATAACACAGGGGCAAAAAATGGCTAATGCAAACGTGTCAGCATCTGACGTGTTCTTTGGTAGAGCCGCACCTACTGAGCGTTCATTTCGAAATAAAATTGTCGGGCTCATTGCGGTGCAGGAGATAGGAATTAACATCATAGCTATGCCAATTGCACTAGGTACAGCGGCGCTAGCGGGAGCGAAACTTACTGACCCTCGGCTTCTGCCCTTGCTCGTCGTAGTGTTTCTCGCGATGGGCGTCGCGATGATGACAAATAACATCATAGACGCAGAAAGGGACAAAACGAAGTGGCCATTAAAGCCATTGGCTACTGGGTTGGTCTCCAGATCTGAGGCCTTACTCTGCTTGGCGATTTGGGCCGTAATAGGAATTGTGATATCGATAGTATTCTTTAACCGGCTAATCTTAGTGCTGGGGTTGTTAGTGCTTGCGTTGAACTATGCGTACTCACGTTATCTGCGCGACAACGTCGGGTTTTTTATGCTATTTTTACCTTTTTTGTTAGTTCCCGTGGCAATATGGAGTGGTTTCTCCTCGGGGACAGTCTTAACTCCACTCCCATGGATTTTGGGTATCCTCGGTGCAATATGGACGCCTGTAGTATCAACCCCACAGGAAGGATTAGACCCAACCATCCCTGCTCTCTTCGTCCGGCCTCGTCCCACTACCGAGAGGGCTCTCTACGTAGTATTTGCCATCGCCGTGTTTTTCGTTGGCGTAGCGATCTTCTTGTATGCACAGTTATCGTCGCTCTTCGTGGTAGTATCGGCAGTACGTGCGGCGATTACGTTAACTCAGGCAAACAATTTGGGTGACAAGAGGACTCGTGAAAAGCTGGAAGCTGGGTTTAAGCTTGAAACGACGAGCTTTTCCATTTATTGGTTACTTCTAGCAGTCTTTGCCTGGATCAAGTAAGGGCATTACTGTCCAAACAAAATAAAATTCCATTTTAAATCTGCCACCTTATCTTCTCATACACTGCCCGTAAGTCTACTTGGCATCTTTGAATTGTAAGTAGGCTGCGTGTTGTTGAG
>CAYYMO010000152.1:0-2923 GCA_964472955.1 uncultured Methanomicrobia archaeon
CTAGGGAGACAAGAGGCGTGGTTCCATTTACGAGCATAGACTTTGCACTTCCTGGCACGCTGTACATTACCCAAAATAATACACAGTCAGTAGCAGTTGAGGCAAAAAACAGTGTCGTTCCAAATATTCGAACAGAAGTGACAGATGGAGTCCTAAAGATTGACGCAACAAGTCTGATTCCACCAATTACGACCCCCCTCACTATCTACGTGTCTGTCACTGATATTAACGGCATAACTAACCGCGGCGCCGGAACCGTTCTAAGTAGCTCCCAGCTGAACGCAGGGGCACTCAACCTGACGCTGCAAGGTGCTGGAAGCATTGATATCGCTGTCAACGTTACCCAGCTGACAACGCAGGTGTCTGGCGTTGGCACAGTGCTTTTACGCGGTAACGCGACAACCCATGCTGCGACGCTGACAGGCGTAGGAAGCCTGCGCAGTTACGAATTGCAAACTGACACAACGACGGTCTCCATAACAGGCTTAGGCTCCGCTGAAGTAACCGCATTGAACGCTCTCACCGTCAACATAAGCGGCACTGGATCAGTTAACTACCACGGTTCTCCTCAGGTGACCGTACAGCGCACGGGTCTTGGAATCGTGCAGAAAACGGGATAGGTTCGGTACGTTGATGAGGGAGATTGACTACGATAGAATATCTTGCAATTTTTCCCTATAACGCTAATCAGGGGTATTGAAGATAATCGCTCTCACTTTTTTATTTAACAATAGAGACAAATGTCTTCTGGTGAAGACAAAATAGCAACATGAAAATATCAATATCAATGAAAATCTACGTGCGGCTCAACTCAGTCCTAGCCATACTATCAGCGATCGGAGTCTTTTACCTCAAAGAAGCTTACCATCACAAGGACTTCCAGCTCCAAACCCACGACTCGCTCTTGTAAATGCATGCGTAGCGATTATTTTTATACGAAGTGTAGTTAAGTAAAGATGAAAATGTCGCGTAAAGGTCGATACATAACGCTGCAATTGAAACAACTGTGTGAAGTTGATCCTGACTTAGCCTACGACATTCGAGCTGTAATGTTCAATAAATACTGCTTGCCGGATGAAGAAGCATTCAAGCAATCGGTAACCATTTTGGACAATGGTGCGGTGACATTTCGGCGTGATGTAATGTTTTTCGATGACGTAAACTTTGAAAGACTATGGCAGATCCAGGGGTGATGTTTCACGAGATGCCTTCTAAGGTTGATTGTATAAGATTAACAATGATGATGATCGTGTTAGTTGTTGTTTGTCGTTTCGTGCGTACCTAGATCTCGCCACGGGTTCCTTTGGTTAATCAAAGGCGAAGTTTCCTACATGGATATATCTGACAATTTCAGTGACTTCCTCGTGAGTTAACGTTGTACATTTTATGATTATTTCACGTCATATTCAGTCTAGGGGGTAACATAGAACCTGTGTTAACTTAGAACAAAATTCATGCTAACAACCGCTTGTCGCGCGGCTAAAGAATCTAACTATCTCTGCATTAGTCGATATATTATATTTTTAATTAAACATTAGACGTTTTTTATGAAGTTAGAGAGTTCAATCACAATTTATACTGATATGCCCTCGTAAAGAGGGCGATAGTTCACAATATTACTTTCGCCATGCACCCGAACCCATTATTTAAATCGCTGCAAAAAAGCATAATGGTGAAAGTATGAGAGACCAAGAAACAAAAGAGCGCTTTATGGTGCTCCGCGCAAAAGGAAAGAGCTTCAGCAGTATAGCCCAAGAGCTCAACGTGAGTAAACAGACGCTCATTAACTGGTCGAGGGACCTTAAGGGAGAGATTGAGAACCTCGAGTCCATTGAAGTGGAAGCATTGCGTGAGAAGTACTCTCTCACAACGCAGAAAAGGCTGGAGTTTCTGGGCGAGAGTCTCAATAAGATAAAGAGTGAACTGGAATCCAGAGACCTGTCTCAAATTCCGACAGACAGGCTGTTGACGATGTACTTTGGCTGTTTGAAGCAATTGCAGGCAGAATTGCGACCCTTAGATTTCAAGTCTGAAGGGGAGATTAGAAAAGAAAATTTATCAGTTAGTTTAGATTCACTCGGCTACTAGTGATGGTGCTTATCGGACGAGCAGAAAGGACTCATCTAAAACTAGACTAAAACTAGACCAAAATTGGACAAAAATTGCACAAAAAGTACGTTTTATTATACAAATTATTCTTAACTCGCGGTGCTGTAGATTCAGCCTATGAAACACCTGCTGTCTGCGGAGTTCATACTTTTTCTATATGATGATTATTCAGCAAGGCTCTAAATAGTGAGGAACTATTGCTTTAAAGCATCCTTACGACCTGTTAAAAAAATTATGCTAAGTCTGTGAAACTTGTTTTTGGCCACTATATTGTTTGGAATTAATTAACCCTATGATCGAAAATCTAATACGGTTTGTTGGGCGTTTTGTTAAAACTCTCTTACTCGTAGAGACTTAACAAGTTGTTTGCAGTCTTTGGCTATCTCAAGGTGAACAGTTTAACGTACGTAACAAATAATTCTTTGCATGAAAACAGTTAGATAGTAGTAAATTTTTATCGACAACGTCTTTTATAGTGATTACGATGATGCTGTGGTATCTCTTTATTTTAAATTTATTTTAAAATTAATATAAAATAATATTTATATAATCCGATTGACTAAATTATATAACTTGAGGGAAATGGCACTAATTAGGGAAAAAGATTTTCAGTTATTTTTATAGCTTGAGTTTCTTTTTCTGTCTTGCAGTTAAGATAAGTTCCGAAATATCCGAAGTCAATTCTTCGTCTTGCCATTTTCTTTCTTCTTCAATGGATTTACCTGAAATTTTCACCGCTTTGAGTGCATATTCAGCAGCACCTATTGAATGGTCAGCCATATGAGCAGTTGCTACGGCGTGCCCAATGGAACGA
>CAYYMO010000153.1:0-5437 GCA_964472955.1 uncultured Methanomicrobia archaeon
AAGGCGCTTTTTAGGCACTTGAGGTACGGCACAAAGCCGCCAAAGCACGGAATAATATATCAACATCCGCTCGTAAATAGGAGCCATGCATCGCAAAGAGGAAAAATAGCTCGTGCAGTGGCCTCTAAAATATCCATAGCGGCGAGACTTGACAATTTTTCACGTAATTTAAATCCTGAATTACTACAAGATCTTGAAAAAAAAGTCGAAAAAATAAAAAAGCTCTCAAATAATGTAGAAGAGGGAAATGAAGGTAAAGCCACATAAGATCACAGGAGTTTATCTAGTTGATAATAATCTAGCCACGAGAGGAAGCGTAGTATACGGCGAAAGGATTTTTGGAGACTATAGATTCTGGGATCCAAGAAGAAGCAAACTAGCGGCTCTTATAAGAAAAAAAGGCGATCTAGCAATAAAGTCTGACCAAAAGGTTCTATATCTCGGGGCAGCGTCCGGCACTACTGTATCCCATCTTTCTGACATAGTTTCGTTAGTATACGCAGTTGAGGTAAGCTCTCGTGTGGCCAGAGATCTCATAAGGGTATGCGAAAACAGGACGAATATCATACCTCTTGTATCAGATGCCTCTAGACCTGATTACGGTCAAGTCGTAGAACTAGTAGACCTCATCTATCAAGATGTAGCACAAAAAAAGCAAGCCGAAATTGCTATGAAAAATGCTGAGATGTTTTTAAAAGTTGGCGGTTACGCATTTATAATGATAAAAGCCCGAAGTATCGACGTGACCGCCAAACCTCGTCAAGTATACAAATCTCAAATAAAAAAGCTTGAGGAGATATTCTACATTGAAGCTGTAAGCGAGCTTGAGCCATTTCACAAAGATCATGCGGCTGTAATAGCGAAAATTAAGTAAGGCCGTTGACGTCAATTACAACGTTTCATTAAATCGAAATTCGAGTATTATATAGTACACAAAACTTCTGCAAATTATTCAGTTTGCAGTCGGTAAAGTATATTAGCCAGTCGATGTATGATACTATAGTTACTGCTTCTATCTGAGGAGAGGACGAAATGACACGTAAACCAGCAAAGATGTATCGAAAAGTGTCAGGTCCAGCATATACCCGCAGGGAGTACATGGGGGGGGTTCCTGGCAGCAAAATTGTTCAATTTGATACAGGTAACTTAAGCGGAGACTTCAAAGTAGCGGTTTCATTAGTTGTTGATGAGGGGTGCCAAGTTAGACATAGCGCGCTTGAAGCTGCAAGAATTTCAGCTAATAGGTACCTCATCAAAGCTGTAGGACGGCTTAATTATAGATTCAAACTAAGGGTTCATCCTCATCATGTGCTACGCGAGAATAAGATGGCTACGGGTGCAGGAGCTGACCGCGTGCAGGATGGAATGAGACGAGCATTTGGAAAAGCGGTGGGAACTGCAGCACGAGTAAAATCCAATCAGAGGATATTTACAATATATATGAACCCTCAAAACTTTGTAAAAGCTAAAGAGGCGTTGAGGCGTGCTTCAATGAAGATAGCGCCACCGTGCAGGATAGTCATAGACCAAGGCTCAGAGTTGATCGAAGTGTGAATATTCGACCAATACGAAAATATCCTCTTTAGGTATCCATATGAAAATTATAAGATAAGAAGGTGTAAGTCACGAATAGCTATGAAGAATATTTAACACGAGGAATTAAAAAATTACCGAGCATCAAAGGAGATGATGCAAGATTCATAATTCCTGCTCCGAAGGTATTCACAGAAGGAAGAACGACTGTTCTTGACAATTTTAGTGAGATTGTCAGCATATTAAACAGAGACCAAGATCACGTTCTTAAGTACCTGTTACGAGAACTCGGTACTGCGGGTAAAGTTGAAGGCGGCAGGGTGATATTCCAAGGAAGATTTTCTAGTGAGATGATAGCATCGTTAATTGATGAGTATGTCGAAGAATTCGTTATTTGTTCTGAATGCAACAGGCCGGACACTCACCTCACTAAAAGTGATCGTACCTTAATGCTGAAATGTGACGCATGCGGCGCGCACAGACCAATAAAGAAACGACTGGCGAAAAAGGAAGTTGCAAGGAATTCGCTCGAAGAGGGAGAGACCTACGAAGTTCATATCGAAGCTGTGGGAAGACGAGGCGATGGCATAGCCAAAATAGGAAAATACTCACTATTTGTTCCCGGTACACAGAAAGGTGACGTTGTTAATGTGAAAGTTAAGAAGATTTCAGGAACGCTTGCGTTTACTGAACGGCTAAACCCGCGGTAGCTCTGACTTCTCAGGGTAACCATGTGGGAATTTATAATTGTCAGGCACAAAGCGGCCATCTCGAGAGAGTTCCCGTTAAATGATATGCCGGGGTCTGCAGCTCGCACTAATGTACTAGCTCGGTGTATAAACTCGGTATTTTTCAAAGGACGAAGGGGCTTTAATTTACAAAGCCTGACGAGCAAGCTTAGAGCCGATAATACTACATACTGATCATTATATTATTTTAGTCCACAACGAACTAGAAAGAAAATGTTTGAAGTCTTAAGATTAATTTTGAAAGAGGGTCCGATATGTGAGGATTGTCTTGGCAGGCAGTTCGCTAAACTCTCAACTAATCTTACAAACAAGCAGCGCGGTCGAGCGATAAAGCTAGTTTTGGCTATGCTTGACGATCAGCCAATTGATGTAAACAAATGCCATGATGAAAACGAGAATTGTTGGGTATGCGGGGGGCTTTTTAGTAACCTTGATGTCTGGGTTGACCGTTGTACGGAAGCGTTAAAAGAATACGAATTTGACAACTTCTTAATTGGAACCAAATTATCCGGAAGACTTTCGGAAAATGAAGAGATACTCTGGTTTGAATCTAAAACCACCGTGGCTGAACCCCTGAAATCTCATTTGAATAGAGAAGTTGGAAAAAAAGTTGAAAAAATTACGAACAAACGAGCTGAATTTGAAAAACCTGAAGTCTTAGTTATTTTAGATCTCGCACGGGCAGACATTGAGCTTACAGTTAACCCAATTTTCATATACGGGAGGTACAAGAAGTTCGTAAGAGGTATTCCACAGACTCGATGGCCTTGTAGAGAGTGCAGAGGAAAAGGTTGCAGCCGGTGTGACTTTACCGGCAAAATGTACTCTGAATCGATTCAGGATATTATTGCAAGCTCGCTACTGAAAGTCAGCAAGGGTGTTGACATGATCTTTCATGGGGCCGGAAGAGAAGATATTGATGTTCTGATGCTCGGCACAGGAAGACCATTTGTGCTTGAGGTAAAAAAACCCACAAAAAGATATTTTGATCTCAAAATGCTCGAGATGTTGATAAACTCCAGCCAGGAGAAAGTTGCAGTCTCTGATTTGAAATTTGTCAACCGTGATTCCGTTGAAAAGATTAAAAATACTCAGTCGGATAAAGTTTATAGACTTAAACTTACATACGAAGGTGCAATTAACAGAAAAGAGTTAGAGCAAGCTTTATCACAGTTAAAAGGCCCGATTGAACAAATTACTCCCAAACGGGTTTCACATCGTCGGGCTGAAATAAAACGGATAAGAAAGGTCCATTCAGCAAAACTGGAAGGTGAGCAAATATTTATAAAATGTGAAGGTGGGCTCTACGTAAAGGAGCTTGTATCTGGTGATGAGGGCAGGACAAAGCCTAATCTGTCCGAACTTATTGGCACACCGATAAAAGTTGTGGAATTGGACGTGTTAGAAGTAAGTGGAGGGCTTTAATGCCAAAATCACATGGCGAGAGAAGAAAAACAAGATATAAATTGAAGAAGAGCATAAGGGACAAGGGCTTATCGCCGGTTAGTTGGGCCATCAGAAATTTCGAACAAGGGCAAATGGTGCATGTTGATGTCAATCCGAGTGTGCACAAAGGTATGCCTAATCCGAAATTCCACGGAAGAACCGGAAAGATTTTAGGTCAGCGTGGCAATGCTTATATAGTTGAAGTTAGCGATGGGAATTCCATTAAGACGATAATAGCCAATCCACAGCATTTAAAGCCCCAAAAATAGCAAGCATGATAGTCAAACTGATATTAGATGAGCAATACTTAACACTCCCAGAAGTAAAGGAAATTTTAGCTGACGTATCAAAGCAAAAATCTGAAGCTGAACTCCAATATGAACTAAAACGTGCGCTGGATCACGTAAACACTTTCGCAAAGCTCGACGTTGCCCAATCACGGGCTCTTGTAAATGAATTGATAGATTTAAAAAAGATGAAAGAGGAGATAGCAATTCGAATTGCAGATATTACCCCGCTTTCTAAAAATGAATTACGGTCTATCTACGCTAAAGAAAGATTTACGCTCACTGAGGATGAACTTGAAGAAATACTTGACATTGTAGCTCGTCACTTTTAGAATACATCTGGGGAGAGCTCATGAAAGGAGAGAAGGAAAATTACGTTCGAGTGTTGGATTATTTGCCACATGGTCATCCTGAAGACCCCCATCCCGCTTATAAGAAAAGGCCAATTATTGACGCAGTAGGAGAAGATCATTTTACACTTCTTGAGCTAGTTCCACGAGAAAATGCGATCCCACAGGTATATGAGCGCCTTTATATTGGTGAAGGTGAGAGGGACAAAATCGACCACGTCAAAAAAAGACTCATATATAAAGAACTAACCCACGGCGCCAAGGTCGAACTTCCTTACGCCCTTGAACAAATAGTTAAAGACTATGAAGACAGGTTTATTAAGTTCTTTAATGAAGCCCAATCTGTTACTACGCGTCTTCATACCCTTGGACTTCTTCCCGGAGTTGGCAAAAAGTTAATGTGGACAATTTTAGAAGAGCGTAAAAAGAAACCATTTGAAAACTTTGAAGATATTGCCCACAGAGTAAAAGGCCTTTACCATCCAGAGAAAGTGATTGTTAAAAGGATCGAAGAAGAACTTAGCGATGAGCATGTCAAATATAAACTTTTCACAAAATGAGGAACTTTACTGAGTCAAGGAATCTTGATGGCCTATACACAAAAAGAACGCTAAGAAAAAAAAAGTGGGGGCAACATTTTTTAATCAATGGCGAAATTATTGAAAGAATAATCGATTATGCAAACATTAAAAGCAATGAGACTATCCTTGAAATCGGCGGCGGTTCTGGAAACTTAACGGCAAAGTTGTCTGAACGAGCTTGCAAGGTTATAGTGATTGAAGTTGATAAAAATTTTGCTGACGTTCTTTCGACACTTCAAGGCGTAGAAGTCATAATTGGTGATGCACTACGGGTTGATTTTCCGCCCTTTGACAAGACAGTTTCCAATCTTCCATACTCGATGTCCTCCGACATTACTTTTAAATTGCTTAAATATGACTTCATCTGTGGAATTTTAATGTATCAACTCGAGTTTGCTAAGAGGATGGTCGCAGCTAAAGGTTCAAAAGATTATAGTAGACTCACAGTTTGTCTACGATATCAAGCTGAGGCCTCGATTCTTTGCCATGTT
>CAYYMO010000154.1:0-5016 GCA_964472955.1 uncultured Methanomicrobia archaeon
TCGAGTTTGGATCCCAACGTAAGCGTAGGACTATTAACTCAATCGATATTATTAACGTAATTTTTGCGTTGGATCATATAAGTATTTTACGAGAATATTGAATATTGGGGGTATTCCCATCTCATCCGCTCGTATTTATTAATTGCTTTTAAGGATAAAAAGTAAAAAAATTGATGTCGGAAATCGGTTCGTACCTCTCTCACTTTGAATTTAGTCATTGAGACCAAAGCCACTTTCGTGTAAAATAAAGAGCAAACACCACTTTGATTTGGGACAAGAAGTTCGCAAAGGGTACGCCATAAATATCTCAGCGCGACTTTAGGTGTCCTACCTTTGTGTAGAAACGGAACCTAGCTGCGATTCGGCTACTAATTTGCAGTAGCTCTTAGACCTCTCATTGAGACTTTAGCGGATTCTAATCTGAAGAATTACGTCAGTAACGATTTAATATCTACATCATTCGAAACTTCCGATAAGTGTAACATTACCGGTAATACACGAACGGGCCCGGAGGGATTTGAACCCTCGACCGCCGGCTTAGGAAGCCGGTGCCCTATCCTGACTAGGCTACGAGCCCACCTTAGATAATCTGATCGTTACTATATCTCTTGTACCGCACGGCAAGAAATGGTTGGGGTAGGGCAGATTCGAACTGCCGTCCAAGCGTCCCAAACGCTCGAGGATAGACCAGGCTACCCTACTACCCCGGAATAGTATCTTGATATAACACCTTACCAGATAAAAATCTTGCTTAGAAACCGTATTCATAGAAACTTATCATTGAACGCGATTTTGCCCATCGAGTAGTATAATCTCACCTGTTCGTTCGTAAGTCCGCATTCCTTTAGGCAATAACTGTGCAAACTCATTCGACCGCAAGACAGCGAGGAACCTCTTTATGGCATTTTCATTTAACCGGTCTTGAGGTATTACAAAATCGTATTGTTCCTCTGCAATCGGATAAAATTCCAAACCATTTAACTCTGCAACAGGCCGTATCCCTATGCCTACATCTGCCTTTCCAAACTTCACCGCAGAAGCAACAGCACTGTGCGTTTTCGCTTCATAGGTGTAGCCCTTAATTGATGAAATTAATTCAGAAAAGGAGACTCCTCTTTTTTCTGCAATCGTTTTCAACTCCATGTCGGTTAGCACTCGCGTACCTGAACCCCTGTTTCTGTTGATGAAACGTTTTTCGGGCAGATCATCGAGCGCGATCATCGCACCACTTTTGGTTATAATGCCTTGTTCTCTCAGGTATCCTTTGACGAGCGCCACCTTATGTAAACCGTATTGGATTAAAAAGGGTATGTTGTATTCCCCTGATTCGCTGAGCAGATGAGTTCCCGCCACATCGGCGATTCCCTTTCTAATGGCGACAAGACCGCCTTGTGATCCCACGTTCACAACTTTTACATGCGGGGCCACATCCGATATCATCCCAAACAGAATGTCGAGCCCAATATCATGGCTGCCGATAAACATCAGATCGGTCGTTTCGAGCTCCCCAAACAACGAGACAGCAACTTCTTCCCCCTCGTTGACGATTTCAACGTGTTCCGGTATCTCGATAAACCCATCAGAAAGAAGCGTTGTTATTGCGTCTGAACTCTTCTCGACTGGATACGCTTTGCCCCTGACGAGATTTACCGGTACGAGGTGGTATCGCGGCTCTGAGTGGATCTCTATTGCAAGCCTAGACGTGACCTTTCGCACAGATTTTGCTCTGCCTCGTATAAAGGGGTCGATAAAGACATAGTAGACCATAAGGGCAGACACGGGATATCCTGGCAAGCCGAAAAACGGCTTTTGATCAATTTCTGCTATGATAAGGGGCTTTCCTGGTTTAATGCTGACGCCGTGCGCGAGCAGCACTCCTCTCTCTGCGATTCTGTACACGACGTCACCTCGCCCGGCTGACGTACTTCCAGAAGAAATAACGATATCACACGATGTAATCGCGTTTTCTATTGCAGCCTCGATTTTAGTGAGGTCATCCTCAACAATCCCGTAGTAAATGGGTTCCCCTCCGCTTGACTGAACTGCAGCACCAAGTGAGTAGGTATTAACGTCATAGATCTTTGCTGCTGCCACTTGTTCGCCGGGAGTCATGATCTCATCTCCTGTTGAGAGTATCCCTACTTTCGGCTTTTTATAAACCGCCACGTCTCTTAAGCCGATCGTAGCGAGGACTCCTACCTCTCGTTCTGTCAGTAGAGTATCTTTTCTCAGCACGAGCTCTCCTGCCATCACGTCTGAGCCAGCCGAAATGATATTTTGGTTCGTAGTAACAGCCTTCCTGACTACAACGTCATCCCCGCGAATGTCAACGTTCTCTATTATAATCTCGGCATCGGCGCCTCGTGGCATCATTGCACCGGTAGCTATCTCCATTGCTTCGCACGATGTGACTTCTTGAACGGGAAACTTCCCAGCTGCAAGCGAACCTATGTTTTTCAACGTGACCGGATGTGCCTCATTCGCCTCATACGTATCGCTTGCTACCAAGGCGAATCCGTCCATAGCCGCCCTGTCAAATGGCGGTACGTCGACGGATGAAATAACGTCGTGTGCGAGCACTCTCCCGAAGCTTGCTTCGATTGGGATTCTTTCGATCTCTCGCTTGATCGTAAGTTTGCTAATAATGCCGTGCGCTTGTTCTACTGATTTTAATTCCCTGAATTCTTTTCTGTCGTCCATTTCCATTTTGGAAGTCCCCACGATTAACGTTCAGTCAAAAAGGATAACGTCTACCCATTCCCCCTTGTTGTACCCCTCAACATTCTCAGGTATTATCACAAAGCCGTCAGCTTTGGCTATAGAGCTTAGAATTCCTGAGCCTGATATCATTATAGGAACCGCTGTACCATCGTTTAGGGCAACTCGTGCGTACGTTCGTGAGCCCGTTTTTCCGACAATTTTTCTCTCCAGTTTGGCTCTCACGGTTCGTTCAAGCGATTTTGATATGTGACCTAAGCGATAAACAGCAGGCTTTACAAATGCCGTTGAGGAAACGAGACACGCTACCGGAAAACCCGGTAAGCAGGCTATAGGTGTATTGCCTTTGTCTATTACTCCTAGTGCCGTGGGCATTCCTGGACTTATTGCAATTCCATGAATTAAAACCGTCCCTATTCTCTTTACAACAGTAGGAACAAGATCTCGTATGCCCACCGAAGTCCCACCCGTTGTAATTATTAGATCTGTATCAATATCCCGTAAAATTGCTTCTTCAATGAGTTCGGAAACATCGGTCACAATACTTCTGTATCGGAAGTGTGCACCCCACTGCGCTACAAGGAGTGAGCTCATAAGACCGTTGGTTTCAACAATCTCACCTTCTGTCGGTCTACTGGTTACTAGCTCTTCCCCTGTTGGAATGACGGCAACTTCAGGCTTTCGATAGACTTCGACGGCGTCAACTTCGAGCGACGCGAGCAGCCCGATGTCTGCCGGTCTCAAGCGGTGTCCCTCGTTAAGAACCACTTCTCCTATTTGCACATCTTCTCCTTTCGCCCCGACATTTTTAAATGGGTGAACTTGGGTTCTGACTTCAATTACTTCTCCTAATAGCTCAGTGTCTTCGACCATCACGACTGCGTCGGCTCCATTAGGCATCCGGGATCCAGTGTGCACCCTCTTTGCGGAGCCGGGTTCGACTTCTTCATCTACAATGTCTAATATAACTGGCGATCGCGCGGTTGCTCCTGTCGTGTTCTCCGCTCGCACAGCATAGCCGTCCATAGCTGCTCTTCGATAATTGGGAACGTCTTTATCGGAAGTTATTTGGCGTGCAAGCACGCGTCCAGTCACGTTTCTTATAGAAACGTTCTCGGTATCAGATACCGGTTTTACACAATTAAGGAACGTTGTCAATGCTACCTGATATGGAGTTTTTGACGTGAATATCATCGTTATTGTTAAGTGTTCGTATTTGTATTATATTTTATCAATATGAAAATAAAACCAAGGCTAAAGCTGTGGTTTGTCGATGATAAAGGGGAATATGTTTTTGGTTTAGGAACGATGAGACTCCTTGCTGCAATAGACCGTTTGGGCTCTATAAATGCTGCATCGCGCGAGTTAACAATGTCATATCGTTATGCATTAGAGCGCATCACAACAGTGGAAGAACGGCTGGGAAGGTCGCTTGTCGATCGAACCAGAGGTGGAAAAGATGGTGGTGGTGCGAAATTGACTGCATTTGGCCGGGCGATATTGAAGGAATATAAAGAACTTGAAACGTCGCTTGAACGATTAACAGATCGGTATATTAATATAAGCGATGATTAGCAATCTAAGCGATGATTAGCCACCTGACACAGGCGGGAATATAGCTATTTCATCACCCTCTGAAAGGGCTGACATCATCCCGTCAATCTCATTGATATTCCGTCCATTGACCAGTACCGTGATATATGGACGTAAGGCCCCTTCTTCAAAGAGCACATCCCGTAACTCAGGTTTTATGGAGGTGAGCAAATCCAACACACCGCTTACCGTGGTCGAGTCTAAAAAAAGCTCACGCTCTCCCACGATCTCTCTGAGATTAGCAAACAGTCGGACTTTTATGTGAGCCATCAGTTTCTGAACACGCTCCTGCCTGTGATAAAGATTTTGCCTCCTCTTTTAACCATATGCATATATATAACAAGTATCATATAAAATAATATAGAAACTAAATTTTCTTGTTCTGCCCAGATCTTGTTATTTCGAAGGTAGCAGAATGCAACAAGTAAGTTACTCTGATATTGCTAAATGTGCACAGTATAGTCCGCTTTTTTGCGAGCACTCCGTTAGTGGCCACTCTTTATGGCTGAGTGGCTGAGCTGGGGATTTTGTAGCAGAACAACACTCGCTCAGAGAGAAGTTATTTAAGAGAAACGGAAGATGGTACGCCACCGCTTATGTTGATTGTTAGATTTATTCCAAAGAACTGTGTAGCATGTAAGTCGTGTGAGTTAGCGTGCGCATTGCATCACAGTTCGTCCGGCGACATCAATAAAGCGATGATAG
>CAYYMO010000155.1:0-3730 GCA_964472955.1 uncultured Methanomicrobia archaeon
ACTCTCTTTTATAATGCACTTTCTTATGTCAAGCGCACTTCTCATAGTAATTCGCAGTTGCAGCAATCCAGCTAAATCATCGTTTCGTTCGTCAGCTGCCTTCGTCACGTGATAAACTGAAATCGATTAGTCACATTGTTACGGAAATCGAGCGTTAGACTTTCCGAATTTGTTGACAACATAAGAGCACGAGAATGCTGTAAACCAAGATCACATGAAAACTATTTTTAAATTTAACGAGCATTCTGCATATTATGCCAGAACGAGAACAGCATATTATGCCGGAACTTGGGATTCCGTTTTCATCTATTAGATGCAGCGTAGATATAATATGAACGACCTACGAAATTCATTGCAACAGCAGCACATCCGCTTATTGCGAAATTAACGTTTCCGCCCTTTCCAATCTGTATGTCCATTCTTCTGGCAATACGCCCCTACCCTTATAATATTTGACAAGTCTCCTTATCTTTGACTCGGTCAATTGAAGCGCTCTTCTATTGTGCAGATCGTTCCTGTTATCCTCGAGATGCTCTCGTAAGTTGAGTGCTTTTACGATGAGGTTATACAAGTCTTCGGGGACTTTGGGAGCAACGCCATTGTCCTGCAGTATGTGAGTCATCTTCTTCTTTGCGGCGAGCATGATGTCAGGTATGCCATATTTGTCTCTTAAAACGATGCCAATCCGGCTTGAGGACATCCCCTGATTTCGTAACTCAACAACGTGTTTCTGTATTTCCTCTACACTCATCTCAATAGGTACAGTGCTCTTGATGGGCTTCGATGATTTCGACTTCCCCTTTTTCCTCGCATACATTCTCGCCATTTGATAGCCTCTATCTGGTATCTAAATATAATTACACTCGTGAATCACGCTTCTAATCTGTGCCTTAACCGTTATATAATTTTTGAGCCCAATTGATAAACTTGTTCATTGATTTCCCTCTGTGTGACAGTAGATTTTTTTTGTCTGTGGTCATTTCTGCAAAAGTGCGGCCTTTATATTCAAAGATGGGATCAAATCCAAATCCCATAGTCCCTCGCCGATGTACAAGAGTCCCATTGACTTCCCCTTCGAATAGTTTTATATTACCACCATAATGAACGCCAATAACTGACTTAAACGTCGCTGTGGTTCCTTCCTCTGCCAACTTCAGAACGCCATCACAACCGACAGTTTTAAAGACATAAGCTGAGTAAGGGCCCGGAAATCCAGCCAGATTATCTATAAACAATCCTGAATCCTCTATGATAAACGGCGGATCATGAAACGCTTTACAATATTGAAGAGCGTATTTAGCAACCTCAAGGAGAGTATCAGCTTGGAGTTCAGGATAACTGGCATCGATGTGCGCAATATCAATCAGTGAGGCTTTAGTGTGGGCCCTAAACTCCTCTACCTTTCCTTTATTCTTAGTTATAAACTTAAACACCTTCAAAGATAGCGCCCTCGTTCTTTTATCTCCATAACCTTGTCTACAACTTCATTAACATCGAAACAATGTTTCCCATACCCCAGTACAAAGGCTTCTTTTAAGGCTTCAAATCTTTCATGTGTGCTTGCAAGTGTCTGAAAAAACACATGCAGATCTACTCCCCTGGCCTCGAGGGTGTTCGCGTAATATGCGAGGCCGAAATCAATTAAATAAACCTTGTCCTCGGAATATATCATATTATTCGTGGTCGGATCACCATGAGCGATACCTGCGAGATGAAGCTTACAAAGAGATTCTCCCGCTTTCTCGCAGATTTTTTCATTAAGTGAGAATTTAAGGGCTCTGCCTGTGATTCTCTCCATAGTAATGCTGAACGCATTAATGTCAAATATTATCGGCGTAGGCACTCCAGCTTTTCTTGCATCAGATTGTATCTTTGCTTCTGATCTTGTCCGCTCTTTTCTGAGTCTCAAGTCCAACTCTTGCACTCTGTAACCTTTTGGACGACGATGCTTGATTACAATGTCATCATATATTTCGACCACTGCTTCGGCGCCCTTAAATTCTGTAACTACTCCGTTATCCAATTAACCTCGACCTCATCTGGCCTAAAACCCGGATTTACACCAGAAAGCCCTATAGGCGTTTCTATCCCACTTTTTAGCATGATCATTCCGGTATATGCAATCATAGTGCCGTTATCTGTCATATATTCAGGTCTCGGAGCAAAAAATTGAGCACCTCGCTCTTCACACATCATTTGGAGCATCTCTTGAATCCTCTTATTCACACCGACCCCGCCAGCCAAAAGAGCTTCAGATTTTCCTGTTTGCGATAATGCTCTTTCGGTAACTTCAACGAGCATTGCAAACGCCGTTTCTTGAAAACTATAACAGACATCTTCAAGGCTCTCATGACTTAAAGCCTCCTTTGCTGCCGTCATGATTCCAGAAAAAGAAAAATCCATCCCTTTTACGACATATGGCATAGCGATATAATTATTCGATTTTTGTGCTAGTCTTTCCACCTTTGGCCCACCGGGATGTTGCACTCCAACCGAGCGAGCAAATTTGTCTATCGCATTTCCTATTCCTATGTCGAGTGTTTCGCCGAGAATTCTGTACCTTCCAGCCCGATAAGATAAAACTTGAGAATTTGCTCCACTGATATAAAGCACGACAGGATCTGTTAAATTTGTTTTCCAACGCTCTATCTCGATATGGGCAATACAGTGGTTAACGCCGATTAATGGTACTTTAAGTCTCAATGACAGTGCTCTTGCAGCCGTAGCTACGATGCGTAAGCAAGGACCTAAGCCTGGGCCCTGTGAAAACGCGATGGCCCTTATCTCATGGAGTTCAATTTTGCTCAGTAATTCTCTTATCACATAACCGATATTGTTTGAAAAGTGCTGTGCAGCATCGCGGGGATGAATTCCCCCAGTTTGTGGCAAGTACGGAGAGCTGACTTCATGTATAACTCCGTTTTCCTCCACGAGGCTAGCGCTGAGATTCCAAGCTGTGCCTTCTATGCCCAAAACAATCATTTAACCGAATTATTCTACAAATCACTTCTGAAATTTTGTGTACCCGCATTTACCGCAAGAAAGCCTATCCTTGTGCTTTGCTAAAAATACACCTTCTCCACAACGCGGACAACTCTGCCGTATCCTCGTTAGCTCATTGTCTGCTATTTCATACAGCTCACTTGCTTTACTGGTCTTCACTCGCTTCCCCTCCTGTCTCCATCATATTTCTCTTCAAAATGTGCGCCCTTTCAACGAGTTTTGCCGCGTCTGCTGACTCGTAGACTTTAATGTATGCTTTTGTTTCACCCTTTCCAAACTCACTTTTCATATTATCGACTACAACAAGATCTGGGTCAACGTTAAATTTTAATGCAACGTTCTTCTTGACCTCCGCACGCGACGGAGTGGCAGTATTATGATATATTTTAAGTTTAAGCTCCCTGCGGTTCAGCAAGGCGTTACCTTTATCTTCAACAACATCAACGTCCATTCTGATCAACTCATGTCACATTATTTTTACTAAAACTCAGTTCGTTATCATTTTTAACAGAGATTTCGCCCGTTTCTTCTTTTCTTCCGTTACTTCAACAAGTACCATTCCCTCACCAGGTTGTCCATAAATGATAGCTGTACCGACAGGTGCAGAGACTACTGCGGGAATGACAGCAAGGTCCTCCTCGCCATTCACGATGATCCTTACGCGTCTGGAACTTTTCAAAGCTTCCATCGAGTCAATAATGCCGTTAATTAATTCTGCAGTTATGCT
>CAYYMO010000156.1:0-4785 GCA_964472955.1 uncultured Methanomicrobia archaeon
GACTGTAAAAACGCGTGCACCTTCTTCTACTTGTACGAACTCGTCATAAGCAATCATCGGCCGTGCGGGGGCTGCCCCGAGCTCGCGCCAGATGCGGTGAAGTTTTGTTGTTTCACCTGATCCTGGCAGGTTGTGGATGCAGCAGTCAAACGTATACCCCTTTCGCTTCCATGAGGTACATACACCACCAGGAGTGACGTGCTGTTCAAAAATCTGCGTTGTGTACCCATTCATCTGGGCGTAACACCCAGCGGATAAACCAGCCATTCCGGCTCCGATGATGATAATTGTTTTTGGCATTGAATCTTCTCAAACGCTGCATTCCACGTCATTTTGCTATTATGTTAGGATATCTTTCTCGTATAAAACACGAGGGGGTAATGTTGGTATTTCACGCGAAAGAGTGGAAGCAAGCTGGTCTTTTATGGAGTCACCAATATATGTGATTTAGAGGGTTACCTGACGTTAAAAACACTGTGGCTATCTTGGGATGCGCGTTAGTAAACCCTGCGGATCAGACTACAGGATAAAGAAGCGCAATTGTGTGTTGTAAACCTCCTAAATGCAAAGGACAACAGGGTGCCCCGGATATATTTAGATTCTGGCACGCTGCGCGCACTGATAGGGTATACCCTGGAATATAATAGGTTAGCGGATCAGCTCTTATTTCAGTTAACCTGTCAGTCGGTGTATAATATCGTTCATAGGTATGGTCGTAGCGATCAGTGAGGAAATTCATCCCCCGTACGTTGCGCCATCGTTTTGTCATGAACTAGGTACGGCAGAATCAGGATCTTAGGGGACTGCTTTATTGTTAGGCCAAAAGAACCTCATTGAGGATATAATTAGTGGTTCAATAACGGCAGCAAATGATATCTAAAGTTTGATGGCAAAAATGGCGCAATTTGAGGACTATGATTTATGAGAGGCATACAACCACATTGCATTTTAGATAGGTCAAACTTAGCGATGAGTCAACCATCGATGTACTAAAGCGCTACAGCTGCACTTCTTTTTTAACTGCAATAATCAAGCGGTTTCGCTGATGGAAGAGGAAAACGTCTGGAAACGATGGGAAGATCAACAAAGAGATACTTATTTATATCGCTGGGCCATTCTTCAACCAAGTTATGGGCATACTGTTAGACCTTATCAAAATAGTACTCATTCTGGTAATCGTGCTCCTTGCAATCACTATCGTTGTCCACTTGCTCCCGTTGTTGATACCTATCGCAGCAGTGCTCCTTGTAGTGTGGTTTCTGTTTTACCGAAATCGGCAGCGATGACCTATCTGTTTCTCAATGGATGAAGGAGCCCTACAAATTCGAGTGCTTATCAAGTAAAAAAGGCTTCTAAAAGATCTCCAAACAACATTAATAGGCATACATATCCACCAGGGAGAAGTAATGGGTATTAGCAACATAGATGTCATTGTCTTTGATGCAATGGGCGTCATATTCGAAGAGGGTGATGATGCCAATAATCTGTTAATCCCTTTTATCGAACGTGAATGCGTTTATACCGATAGGTCTACCATTCATCATTTGTATATGGAAGCAAGCTTAGGACACATTTCATCGAGGGAATTTTGGGAACAAGTGGGAGGAGACTATCCAGCTATTGAACAGCGTTATTTGGGCACACAACTCACGCTAGATCCTGATCTCCCGCCGGCCGCCGAACAGTTAAAGGATAGATATACACTTGCAATCCTATCGAATGATGTAAGTGAGTGGTCAGTCTATTTGAGGCACAAGTTTCACCTTGATCGATTCTTCACCACAAGCATCATTAGTGGAGATTATGGTTACAGGAAACCCGATCGGCACCTGTATGACGTCCTGTTGAAGTCGCTATGCGTAGCCCCCCGTCGCTGTATTTTCATCGACGATCAGCCGAAAAACCTTTTGACTGCTGTTCGACTCGGTATGAAGACTATTTTAATGTCACGAGTGGCTACCGCACCGCCGTGTAATTGTGACTACGAGATACACGCCCTGCGGGGCTTGATAACCCTTCTGTGACAGCGAAGGGAAATACGAAAGGTGGAAAAATGAAAACCTTGCGTAAGCCCCCCATCCGTTCAATCGACTAAGACTAGGTAGATCTCCGCATGCAAAATGCATGTAAACAAAAATGTCTATCAATTGCGGTGAAGTTAGATTTTGGACGAATAAAGGGCGGCATTTGACCTTTTTTTATCAACAATAGGTAAGGATGAAGTATAATTTTATCAAATTTATTTTATAGAATATATAATAATAAAATGGTATACTTGGTTCGTATGCTGCGTTATGCGCTCTTTTTTTTTCATTTATTTTGCCCTGTTTTCACCCTATTGGATAATGGCGGCAGAGACACCGAACATGTAAATGATTGCCGTGCGTCAGTGTTAAGCGGAAAGACTTCACTTTCAAACAACAACTTGATTGGCGCACTGGTACCGCACATCGCCATTAGGATACGCGTGCGGCGAGAACGCTGCAGCACGGGCGAACACCGCGAACACCGTAGTTACAGCATATTGCAAACGTTTTTTAGTCCATTACTCCCATAAAAAGGGATTTTATTTATATATATAAAGGCGCCTTTTAAAACTGAGGAGAAGAGTGATTTATGGTTGAACCGAAAGATACCATCAAGATTGAAAACGTCGTTGCGTCGACCGGTATTGGGCAAGAGATAAACCTTAAGGCGGTAACCTTAGCCCTCGAAGGCGCCGACTATGACCCGGAGCAGTTCCCCGGTCTCGTTTACAGGACAAAAGATCCAAAAACTGCAGCTCTCATTTTTCGCTCGGGCAAGATTGTCTGCACTGGCGCAAAGAGCATTGAAGATGTCTATAAAGGGCTTGATAAAGTATTTGATAGCTTGAGAAAAATTGGAGTGGAAGTAAAAGGCAAGCCCGAGATTAAAGTTCAAAACATCGTAGCATCAGCAGACATCGGTTCAATTTTAAACTTGAACGCAATTGCGGTGGGATTAGGTCTAGAAAATATAGAGTACGAGCCGGAACAGTTTCCAGGGCTCGTCTATCGTCTGTCGGACCCAAAAGTCGTCGTTCTTCTGTTCGGTTCAGGGAAGCTTGTGGTCACAGGTGGGCGAAAACCAGATGATGCTAAGGACGCAGTCGATAAGATCGTAAAGGAACTTAAGAGTTTAAGCTTGATATAAGACCTCTTCTCACCTATATTCATACGACCATCATATTCCACGTTCCACATGATAATCCCCGAGGAAGAGCGCTCAGACAAACCACTTGCAGGAGAGAAGGTCTTCTCCCACCCTGACATGATCAGGGCCAACGAGTACATACTGACAGAGTATGTCGCCCCCGTACGGGATATATGTATTTTTGTGCCGTGCGCCAAGGTGAAGCCCTACCATACCAGTCCAAGCCATAAAAATTACGATAGGGTAATCCTAAGCATTTTAAAACCTGAACAGGTTCATATCGTTACATTTGGAACGTGCGGCGTTACTCCGCGAGAACTTGACGCTGAATATCCATTTACTAGTTATAGCTTTGTGCTCGGTGATTGTAACGTGACGTCAGTTAAGAAGCAGTTCGTCGAGCTCGAGAGCGACAGGCTGTATAGGTACCTCGAAAAGACCCGACATAACTATAAGTACAGGATAGCCTACTGCAGCGGCGATTTCAGGAAGGCAATGGTGAACGCGTGTGAGATGACGGATATCGAAGTGGCCATCGTGCCAAAAGATGAAACGCTTGAGAAGTTCCGCGTGCGTGGGCGGAAGTTCGAGTACGGCAGCCTCAGTAAAGTCCAATACTTAAATGATCTGAAGGATGTCCTCCGCTCGATTTATCCCGATGTCCATGCGGACTTTGAAGTCGAGTGTGAGACGAGGCCGTTGCTTGACAACGACTGGTATTTAGTATAGCAGGTGCGGCATGACACGCGTGACAAAAATGGAGCATATATATTATAATGAGGATAACAGACCATGAATACCGTTGAATCTTTTTACTCTGATTATCTTAGGAGATACGTGCGAATTGTTGCGGATGATGATGTCGCACGTGAAATCTCGCTTCATACGGAGAGACTGAGAGATAAAGACTCGAGTTCATCAACGGATCTTGCTGTAGATATTCATGAATACCTTAGGGGTGGAGACGTTGACTTTAGCAAATATACATTAGCTCTTGAAGATCTTACAGACTTTGAAATCTCGGTGATAAATGAAGTTCGTAAGATACCGAGAGGGAGCGTAATGGCCTATTCAGAGCTTGCACAAGTGGTGGGGCGTCCGAGAGCTGCGAGGGCGGTAGGAAATGTCGTGCGCAAGAACGCTCACCTTATACTCGTGCCATGCCACAGGGTTGTAGGAAAGCATGGCCTTGGTGGATTCTCATCAGGTCTTGATGTAAAGCGCAAATTGTTGAGACTTGAGGGGTGCGAGGACACGTAAAATACTTCTCACATCAATCAATCATTGGTCGGATCACGAAGAAGGATACCACCACGTGGAACGGGCTACAACATCATGCAGCCTACTGATTCTCCCTCTATTATTCTCGTAAATTAGAAATCAATTTTGACGTTGTCTCCGACCTGTAGGTTAAGTTTCTTTGCTGCATTCCCCCTGTTCATCGCTATTTCGATTAAATCGAAGCTGCCTATCACAAGTAATAGTTCCCCCCCCTCAACATAATCGTATGTGTCGGCGGATCGTAGTTTAACTGAATCGTTTAACGTGTGGTAGCCCCCGAAATTCGTTCTAGAGGTCATAATGCTCCCATTAATATTCGTCACACAATTT
>CAYYMO010000157.1:0-2604 GCA_964472955.1 uncultured Methanomicrobia archaeon
AGAGCACGGTACCCCTTACTAGCAAACTCGTTCACGACCTTTTCCACCTTTGTGCTGATATCCCCTTTTTGTGCTACAATCTCTAAGATTGCTTGCGGTGCGCCCTTGCTGACCTTGAAGCTGTTGCCATCGGCGGTTTCAATAGTTGCCTCCGTACGCTTTATCTTAGGATCAAAGGGCTTAAACTCCAATACCTTAGTGCCCTTGTACGCTGCATCAAACACGTTTAGCTCTTTAGCTTTAGCAATGATGGCATTGTCAATAAGATCCTGATCCTCTTCTCTCGATGCCTGCGTGCCTAAGATGATGATATCGTCATCCTTGAATCCTTCGAACGGGTGCACTTCGGCAACAGTCAGTTCGTTCTTGGTAATAGTGCCAGTTTTATCCGCGCACAGCACGTCCATGCCAGCCATTTCTTCGATAGCTACCAGCCTGCTCACGATGGCCTCTTTTCGTGCCAAGGCAATGGCGCCAACCGCCATAGTTACCGAGAGCACCGCTGGCAGTGCCACCGGTATTGCCGCGACGGTAAGCACGAGTGCAAATTGGAGTATTACTAACAAATTATCGTGACGGATAAATGCTGTAATAAGAATAACTGCGGCTAATGCAATGGCAAATACAATGAGGTAGTCTCCAATTTTTATTACAGCCTTTTGGAAGTGACTTCTCGTTTTAGCTTCCTCGACAAGCTTCGCAGTCTTACCAAAGTACGTATTCATACCAGTGGTAACTACTAATGCGTTCATCTCACCCTGCCGCACAATGGAGCCGGAGTACGCCACATCAGAAATGTGCTTTTCCACTGGAAGCGATTCGCCGGTCAACGCGGATTCATCCGTGAGAAGGTACTCCCCTTCTATGAGTTTAATGTCTGCCGGAACGACGTCACCCAAGCGCACGCGCACAACATCTCCAGGAACAAGATCTCGAGAGGGCAGTTCTGACCATTTGCCATCTCGTATTGTCTTCGCGTTTGGTGCCAGCCTTCGTTTCAATAATTCAATTGCATTTTCAGCCTTTCGTTCTTGCCAGAACCCCACTGTCCCATTTAAGAATAAGAGTGCCAGGATAACCCCAAAATCCTCATAGCGGCCGATGATTGCTGAGAGAATGATGGCGATCTCGATCATCCAAGGAATTGGCCCCCAGAAATAAGCGAGAAATTTCAAGACTGGATTCCGCTTCCTCTCAGAGATTTCGTTGGGGCCAAACTTTTCGAGACGTTCATGTGCTTCTGAAGCAGACAGTCCTTGCTCGCTCGATGAGAGCTTCTGCAGGAGCTCATCTATATCGGCCTTTTTTGCCTCTTCCGTGGTTACGAGGACCTCAGTCATATGTTGGCTGCTTCATACTACTACTGTTACTGCTTTTTGCAAGGGAACAACTGTTGGTTAATTGTCTCTCTTTTTTTGTGTAAAGTCAATTCGTGTTTACTTAAGGTTAATCCAAGAAGATAAGCGGCGAACTGAAAATTTTTGCGTAAAAAAAAGCCTAATAGTTAAATAGTCTTCAACAGTATGTTCATCGTCTAACTTAGCTTCTCGTATTATTGTTGAGGCAGAATAGCATGAACTCTAAAGAAGACGTGTCTTTTGAAAAGAGCATTACATCGAATCTAACGATATGCATGGTCACGCCGTACCCCCCGAGATTTGGAGGCATTGCCACTTATGCCGATGAGCTGATCCACGCCATCAAAAGCTATGGACAAACGGTGTACGTTATCTGCAACCCTGATGTAAGCAACGGCGGGCACGGTGGGCAGGAGAAAGTGTTCCCCGCCATGGATGTAGAAAAAATGGGGTGGCATCACGATGTCTTTAAAGCAATAAAGGCTGTCGACCCCGATGTCGTGCATATCCAACACGAATATGGACTCTATGACATTGATAATAAATTCAGCACTGACCTGCTCAACCTCCTTGTGCTCTTACATTTGGAGAGAATCCCAACCGCGATTACCTACCATTCAGTCTACAGCACTCTCAGCAGTAAAGAGCACGTCTTTATGAACTTAAGTCTGCAGCTTGTCGATGCGGGTATTGTGCACGAAGAGCTACAGAAGATATTTCTGCCCGTGAACTTGGGCTGGGTGCCGCAGAACCTACACGTGATACCGCACGGCGCGAAGATGGCAGGAGAGGTGGACGTCCCGGATGAAGCCGAGGCAAAGAAGTTATACGGACTTTCCGGTAAGGATGTAGTAATGTCTCTGGGCTGGTGGGAGCCCTATAAGAAGTTTGAAGACGTAGTTAAAATATGGCCAGAGGTAGTAAAAGAGGATCCAAATGCCATCCTAGTAATAGCAGGAGATGCAAGGCCAGGATCAAATAGTGGAGTGATTTACAAACCTACGTTGTGTAAGGCAATTGAAGAGTCTCCCGCTAAAGAGTCTATTCTAGTCATTCAAGGCTCTTTTGCCCCGAAAGAGTACTCCACAATACTAAACGCCGCAGATCTTATAGTATTGCCATATGACCAAAGCACCCAATCCGGAGTTCTCGCACACGCGTTTTCCCTTGGAAAGGTTGCCGTAGTTACCAATGTTGGAGGCCTTATGGCCGAAGTTCACGCAAGTGGTGCCGGAGTGGTGACGCC
>CAYYMO010000158.1:0-4344 GCA_964472955.1 uncultured Methanomicrobia archaeon
TCTCGAACTGTTTACCACGAACTCTTTTGAGAGTTTGCCATCTTTGATGTTTTCCATTTCTTCTTCGAGTAGACGGGTCATATCGGGTTTCGTTATTGCCGGTGCGTAGCATTCGAGTGAACGAGTCACTGCGCAAGCGAGACTGGTTGGTCGCAGGGGGTTTGTATGAACGTATCCTCTTTGTACGAGCTTGTTTATAATTTCGTGACGAGTACTTTTCGTTCCGAGACCAAGTTCTTCCATTTTCTTTATGAGCTGTCCTTGTCCAAACCGTTGCGAGGGTTGTGTTTCTTTTTCAATGATTTTTTTGTTACGTATCTTCAAACAATCTCCATTTTTCAAATCTGGGACATACTTCTCGTTTATAGCAATGTACGGATAGTGATACCGCCAGCCTCGGCTGACAAGCTCAAACCCGGTTGCTCTAAACACCTGCCCTCCTGATTCTACCGTTATTTTCTTGATACACCATTTTGCTGGATCCGAGAGAGTTGCGAAGAATCTCCTGACGATAAGCTCATAGATCTTCCAATTCTGAGCATCGAGATCCCGCCGTGTCGCTTTTGAGGTAGGGTGAATTGGCGGGTGGTCCGTGGTCTGCTTTTTGCCTTTCGTTGCGGTAAGTTCTTGTTTTTGCAAGAGGTTCTCAGCATTTTCGGCAAATTCTCCTTTCCTGAACATCCCTACGGTAAGCCTTAGATCGAGGCTGTTAGGATAGACTGTATTGTCGGTGCGCGGGTAGCTGATCCATCCTGCCATGTAGAGGCTCTCGGCAATGTTCATTGCTCGGCTTGCAGTTATTCCCAAAGCGCTAGCCGCTGCTAAAAACGCAGTTGTGTTGAATGGTGTCGGAGGATTATCAGTTTTTTCGCCTTTTGAAAAGTTCGTAACAGTTGCGTCTTGCTGTATCTTACGTAATACAGAAGATGCCTCATCTTTGTTGAGAAACCTGCCTTTGACGTGTTTGGCTTGAAATTTCGAGTTATCTTTGATAAGGTCGATGTATACTTCCCAGTACCGCTCGGGGACAAACTTAGCTATTTGTCTCTCCCTGCCGACAATAAGGGCGAGGGTCGGGCTCTGCACCCTTCCGGCAGATAGAAAATTTTTTCCTAACCTGTGAGAAGTGGTAGATAAATAGCGAGTGAGAGCCGCGCCCCAAATGAGGTCTACCTCCTGCCTCGCCTTGCCAGAACAGGCGAGATCACGGTCAATCTCCGATGGCGACTTAAAAGCGTTTTTTATCTCACTGGGAGTTAGCGAGCTGAATCGCACTCTGTTGATATCAACATCTTTTATAGACTTTATTATGTTGTACGCCTCGAAGCCTATCAGTTCTCCTTCTGTATCGAAATCAGTTGCAATTGTTACCAGGTCGGAGTCCTTGGCGACTTTTTTAAGTGCGGATACTATGGGTTTATTGGTCGGAACGGTTACTAACTCTGCCTTTATAAGCTCGTGAAAATTGACGTTCCACTTGCTATACTGTTCAGGGAAATCCATCGTAACGATGTGGCCTTTTAGTCCCATTACTGCTGAGTTGTTGAATCTGTAAACATTGACACTTCCAACTTTTTCCATCGATGCCGATCCACTTGAAAGTATACGGGATAAACTCTTCGCAGCAAGGTCTTTTTCAGTTATAATTAAATGCATTAAAGCTGCTCCGTGATTAACTGATTTGCGAGATTTGGATCAGCTCTTCCACGCGTTTTCTTCATAACTTGTCCTACGAGGAAATTTAGCGCCTCTATCTTCCCATGGCGGAAATCTTCAACTGCTTTAGGGTTCTCGCTTATTGTCTGCTTGATAGCGCCTCTGACTTCATCCATGTCTATCTTTCTGAGCTCTCGCTGTTCTATTATTTCGCAAGGGGTACCCCCTTTATCTAAAATAGTTCTTATAATCTCAACAGCCGCCTTTTCAGTAATAGTCCCGTCCGATATGTTGTTTATTATTTCAACCATATAATCTAGTTTGAAAGCGTCGACATCTAGGCCCCTGTAATTCAGCTCCCCCTGCAACACATCTGCTACCCAAGTGGAGGCCAGCAATGGATCGACAGCGCTTGCCACTCCTTCGAAATAATCAGCTAATGATTTAGAGCCTGTTAGGACTTTTGCAAGATAGTCTGAGATTCCGTACTGCGTAATAAACCTCTTTCTTTTTGCGTCGGGAAGTTCGACTTCTCCTTTTTGAGGAAATTCGTCTACTAGTGCTAGTGGATCAACCTCGACTAAATCGGGTTCAGGGAAGTATCTATAATCGTGTTCCTGCTCTTTTGACCTAAGTGAAATCGTTACGCCTCGAGCCTCGTCAAAATGCCGTGTCTCCTGTGGTATTTTGATCCCCCTTCGAAGGAGGTTCTTTTGCCGGCTTATTTCAAATAACAGGGCCTTTTCAACTCCTTTATATGACGAAATGTTTTTGACCTCAGCTCTCTGACCCCCAGCGATCGAGATATTTGCGTCAACCCTGAGAGAGCCTTCAAGGTTACCGTCAAAAACGTCAAGGTATTCGAGGATATTTCTGAGCTTGTTCAAAAACCTCCG
This sequence comes from uncultured Methanomicrobia archaeon, assembly GCA_964472955.1. Taxonomy (GTDB): domain Archaea; phylum Halobacteriota; class Bog-38; order Methanoflorentales; family Methanoflorentaceae; genus DASPRZ01. Next base: position 2,553 of record CAYYMO010000158.1, read on the forward strand.
TGCTTCCTTTGGTGTTCGGATGTCTGGTTCGGTAACAATTTCAAGTAAGGGCACACCGCACCTGTTATAATCAATTAATGAATATTGTGCCCTCTCTATCGTCCCCTTGTAAATAAGCCTTCCTGGGTCTTCCTCCATATGCACCCTTCGTAGCCGTATCTTCCTTTCGGCGCCATCCGTGTCAACGTTTAAATATCCGTTTATTCCAAGTGGGAAGTCATATTGGCTTATCTGAAAGCCTTTGGGTAGATCGGGATAATAGTAATTTTTTCTGTAAAACTGGGTTCTTTGTACTTCGCAGTTTAATGATGCCGCAACCTTATCAGCATATAGTACTGCTTTTTCATTAGTAACAGGCAGAGTGCCTGGCAAGCCAAGGCATATCGGGCAAGTATGCGTATTTGGCTCTGAATCTTGATATCTCGTCGCACATCCGCAAAACAATTTTGATTCAGTGGTAAGTTGAACGTGTACCTCTAGTCCTATAATAACGTCATCATCCTGAGCCATGTAGTTCATCCTTGACTTTTTACATTAACAAATCGTTACAAAAAAACCAACTTACGGAATTGTCGGATTGGGAGTTAGTGTTGTTTTTACGTTCTTTCGCTTCTCACTTATGTAATTGTTGCAATAATCCTTATATCCTTTTGGGAATTGCGATTCATGATTCAATCTGAAATAAAGGTGCCGCTTCACTTAGTAATTTTAAAATCATTTTAGCCTTGCTCTACGCATCAAGGGGGTGGAAGGCGACTGCCGGGAATAGAAATGAGCACTTATTCGTGAAGAGAGACATTTTCATACCTCTTTCTGATGATGACATGTCATCGCTGTCTTTACCAATTAAGCGTATGCAAATCTAAACAGTTTTAAAGTAAGTTAATGCGGTGATAAAAAGTCGGGAAGTCAACAACGTTGATACGCTCGTTACACACGTCAAGTGTCTTATCTTGTGATCCAATTAAAAGCATTAACCCCAGCTAACTACTTACAAACTCGCAAACTTTTCAACATATTATTATATTTGAAATAATGACGAATAAGTTGAAGGTGGCTTGATGAAAATTTTGGCTGGTCCATCATCGCAATTGCTTGCGTCAAGAGTTGCTAAGGAGATAAAGTGCGATCTGGCACTCGTAGAGTTTAAGAAATTTCCAGATGGTGAACTCTATTTGCGTATTGCTGACGAATTAGACGGTGAAGTACTCATCATCCAAAGCACCGTCACTAATGATGACGTAATCTCACTTCTGCAACTTATAGATGCTGCGTCTGACTGTTATGTGCGCATTGTCGTACCTTATTTTGGCTATGCTCGCCAAGATAAGCAATTCAAGCCGGGCGAACCAGTTAGTGCGCGAGTGATTGCACAATCAATAGATGCTGATGAAGTTTTTCTTATAAATGTGCACGACACGAGTACTTTAGATCATTTTAAACTACGAACGAGAAGAAAAGCGATAAATCTCTCTGCGGCACGAATTATGGGAAACCACCTAAGAGGCATGCATTTTGAGTCGCCTCTTGTTATCTCACCTGATGAAGGCGCAGTTCAGTTAGTTCGTGATACTGCGGAAGCTATGAAAGCTGAGTTTGACGTGCTCGTAAAGAAAAGAGTTTCATCAGAACAGGTCATCATTCAACCGAAACACGTGGCGATCGATGGGAAAGACGTAGTTATCGTCGACGATATGATCTCAACAGGGGGAACCATGGCAGGTGCAATAAAGCTGTTGAGGAGCCAAGGAGCGCGTGAGGTACATGTAGCGTGCATTCACCCTGTGTTATC
>CAYYMO010000159.1:0-3368 GCA_964472955.1 uncultured Methanomicrobia archaeon
CACCTCTATTGGCGACAACACGTGCATAACCGGAGCCCATATAGAAGACTCTATTATAATCGGCGATAGCACTATAACGTGCAGTAAGCAGATCGTCGAGAGCTTGATCGGGGATAAGACGCGAATTAGGTCGATGGATCACAAGCTACCCAGAGGACATAGGTTAATCGTCGGCGCAAGCTCTTCGATCGACCTTTAATCAAAACTGTAAGAGTATTCGAGTCCCTGCTAGTAAGGCCAGTAACCTCTCAGCATTCAAATTAGTCACGAGCAGTGGGGGACAAATCAAAGTCTGAATGGTTGGGCACGTCTCTTCTTTTGTTGTTGGTTTAGTTTCGCTCCACTGTTAAACGTTTTCTGTCCTTTAGTTCTTGCTTCTTGCCTTCGTTCCAGCTCGATACGGCGCTCATATAGCCGGTGACTCGTGCTATGTGTTCGACGTTCGGTGAGCCACAGTTCGTACAGATATCGTGGAGTCCCCCCTCAACATGTGAGTCGTCGAGACAGAGTGTCAGATCGCGTCCTGCCGCAAAGTATCCGATTTGTGTATTCTTAGCAATCTTCATACAGAGCTCTTTCAACCCTTCCGGATCGGGCTTTGACTCTCCTAAAAAGATGTGCGTCAGATCACCACCGTCGAGGCAGTGGTAGAATACCTGTTCACAGCGAAGCCTGTCAAAGAGGTTCACATCGGAATCCACGGGGAGGTGCGTGCCGTTTGAATAGTATATCGGCAAATCCCTCGATTTTGTTTTTTTATAGACCTTAATTGCTTCTGCCACATTACCTTCTACAACGCGACGGCACTCGTCTGAGAACTCTGTGTTAAGAAGATCCGCTACCGCAAGCCTCTGGGCGCACGACTCAGCAGGAGTTCTCGCGAGAGCGATTTTTATTCCATGTTCACTTCCGACCTGCTTACAGTACGCCTGAAGCTCGGTCATAGCCCGTATGGCAAGTTCCCACGCCCTCGAATCCTCGTGAATGGAATAGCCCGTATGGTATCTCACAGCATTGTTTACCCCAACGACTCCAATGGTGTAGACGAGGCTCTCAAAGTCGTAGAGCTGTGGGCCCATTTCGCCCGTATTTGGGTCAAGCGGACGCTGCTGAAGAAACGGTAATCTATTACTCTCGATCAGCGGTTCCATCCATTTGCGCTTTATCTTGAAGAATTCCACTGCTAAATCAACTAAATTCTTGAGATTATCTATAAAGACGTTGTCGTCGTGATTAGCCTTGTACGCCGCTCGTGGAACGTTCAGCGTGACGACATGCCACGACCCCATAGAAAAGTGTGCTCCATCTCTGAAATAAAGCTTATCTTCAAAGTTTGCATCTTCTTCTCTCTCGACTTTGAACATATAGGCACAGCATTGGTAGCACGAAACGCCCTTTCCAGCTCCTCGATATTCCGGTATCATATTGTCAAAATACGTCGAACCAAATTCGGCAGAAAGTTTGAAAGCAGCATCATAGTTGTCTTCAAGAGTAGGAATTTCGGGATGTCCGTAGAACTCATCCTCCTCTCTTGGCACCATAAAGGAAGGCTCAAGGGCTACCTCTGGTTTTGGGAAATTAAATGGCTTGTGCCAATTATCGCCCTGTGTCATTACCTCCATTACCGCCTTAAATGCGAGTCGCACCTCTCGCTCGAACTCGCCGTAGGTTCTAAGTGGAGCATCTTCGCCATTCCAAATCCTACCCCTCACAACGATGGGCATATCCTTCCACAGCTCTGGCACTCCGGGGGTGAGTTGCAAACTACTGAACACCATCTGACCTCCGCGAGCAATGAACACTTGGGTGAGCTCGTAGATGGTCTCTTGCATGAGTTGTTTGATTTTAACGTATTCGAGCCCTTCAAGATATGGGGCCAAAAATGTCAGAAAATTGTAAAATCCTTGACCTCCTGCACAGTTAGTCTGCCCAGCTGCTAATGCTTTAACAGCGTGCAGGATTGCAACTTCCGGACTTTTTGCGGGTCCTGCGACAGATGCGTGCGCGCCAGTTCCGTCGGGCATTAATCCGTAGTACAAAAAGTATCGTAAATCATAATCGGCACAAAATGGTCTAACATTTGCATATTCCATATCATGTATATGGTAGTCGCCCGACCGGTGGGCGTCTGCAATAGGTTGCGGGAGCATGAGCAGGACTTGTTGCTTGCTAAGCTTATCGTGTTTCTTTTTTGCTGAGGTCTCTGGATTTGCGGTGAGATTTGAATTCTCTTTTGCTTCAAAGCCCTCGCCGTGGTCAATTAAATAGGCGTCATAGAGTGACGTTCCCACTCTTGAACACACTCGAGCCCATCCACTGTAGCCCTCCTCAAGCAAAACGACGTTGACGAATTCCCTGATGAGCGGACCGCTAAGCTCATGCACGTCCATTTTCTTTATTTTCTTTTCAACGATTTCAGCGATGCGCTGCGCCTCGGCCCTCTTGATCGGGCGTATCCCATAAAAAGTGTGTGCCAAGGGAGTTTCGCGCAATAGCTGTTTTATTATTGCCTCGCGGTTCCATGGTAGTATAAAGCCGTCGCTCGTGCGAACAAGCGGCATGTCCTCGACTTCTTCGCCGAGAAGAGTCGTCTGCAGGGTGCGGGGCCTCAGCACCTGCTCTAGTGATGTCTTCTTCCAAGAGTTATTCCTCCTTTTTGCGGATATAGCCATCGCACTCACCTTATCAATAATATATAGTATACTTGCAATATATAGATTACAAACGAAATGGTTAAACGGATTCACGAATCCGAGCATCAATTATTAAGTCAAATGACGATTCGTTTTTCCAACTAGTATCTGATGTAACTAGATTAAAAGTCCTTTGGTTGAAAAAAGAAACTAATGTTAAGAATTGGAATTGGTCAAATGTGAGCACAAGCGAATGACTAGCCACACGTACATTTTGTTAAACGAAGCGTCGATATCAGAACACGCATCATTATGACGACGCGTCATAAGACAGAGATTGAATTAACAATTTCACTGTAATTGTACGCTTTAAAATATTGACGTCATTCAATTGGCTACCTAACTTTTAACAATACCCATAATAAAGTCGATGTTAACCTCTCCGCCTTCGAACAGTTGATCGCATGTCAAGAATCTGTCATCAACTTGAAGTACTGGCGCTGTCGTGGTGAATATCCCATTCATCAGGAGGGTTGTTCGCGACTTCGGTAAGTCTAAATCACATTCATCAAACGATAAGTTATTTTTCATTAGAAACTGTCGCAACACATGGCAATTCGGGCAGACCGGCAAAGTGTAAATGATTAAGTTTTTTTGTTGTTCTCCTTTCATCAAACCACCTACTACAGACTGTAAAGAGTGAGGCATAAGTTCACACGCTCAAGCAGAAGCAAC
>CAYYMO010000160.1:0-8866 GCA_964472955.1 uncultured Methanomicrobia archaeon
GGCAAAACCGGGCACAGAAATATTAACATTGCATTCTCACCTCCTTTTTTCGATCTATCAGTTTAAACGAATAATTTCTGAAGCAAACCCCTATCTGCGGTGTAGCATTTATCGAAAGATATCAAAGCAGACCTACAAAGACAAATATAGCTGCTGCTTCTAGATTGGCAGGTGTTGGCAGTCCGATTAGAGCTACAGCGGCCACGATAAAAAACGGACAAGCTAAAAAAGGTCCTATGAATGGTATGCACAACATTTTGTTAACCTCCTTTTATTGTCTCGTTAATTTTTACATTATTTTTAAAACACACATCAATTCACGTTACGTTCTTAAACATTTCGTTTTGTTGTCTATGATTCTCGGCAACCCAAATTATTGTCTCAACTGTCACACTTTCTCCGATTGCAAATACGGTATGTGTTTTTTGTTTTGAGAGTCATAAGCGCCTTTTTTCTACTTACTTTCTAACTGTGTTCTAAAAGTGTATTAGCAATGGCATCTATCATCCACGTCGCTCCTTTGTACCCTAATATTGTTTGACGAGCTGCACCAAATCGATCATGGTTCGGAAACCCTATTCGTAAAAGAGGTATGTTTTCTTGCCGGGATATCTGTCTCCCGGTCGAGGGGCCGATCATCAGTTTAATGTCCCTCCCTGCGATCTCTTTGTGAATCTGTTCGAAATCTACACCGCACATAATTGTTGAACTCGGTGAGATCCGCTCCACTCTTCGCTTGAAAGTGGGATTCTTGGCGCCTGTCGCTACTATCAGTGGGTCCATGCCAAACTCTCTAAGTGTCTTAGTGATGCCTAAGACCACTTCAGTATCTCCGTACACTGCCGTTTTTATACCTGACACTACTTTATGAGCGTCAACCATAGCATCGAGTAGTCGCCCACGCTCTCTCTCATATTTCTGTGGCAGCTCAGACCGTGAAATCTCTTCAAGTTTTGCTATAAGCATATCAGTGTGTTCAATTCCAATTGGTAGAGGGAACGCTGTGTGAGGTACTCCGTAGTTCATCTCAAGGTAGGAGCCAACGCTTGCCGATTGAATACATGCCCCGATAGTAAGAGTCTCAAATGAGTTTGCCATATCTCTTATCTCGTGTAATGGCGTGCCGCCTTCGGCTATCTTGGGAACGTTCTTGACAAGAGGGGCATCAAAGGTTTCTGAGATATCAGGGAAAAGGATGTATTCGCTGCACCAGTGCTCTAGCATATCCTTAAGGTAACGGATGTCTCCTGGCGAAATTATAGCCCCAATAATTAAGTTAAACTTGTTGTTTCGTTCACCTTTCGCTGTTAGCCTCTGAATGATCTCCTTGAGAGTTTCAGTGTACCCCTCTTCGTGGGATCCTGCATAGCTGGGCGTCGAAACCCGAATTATGGTTGCTTTCAATCCCATGGGCTCCTCTTTCTCGAATTCGTGTATAATTTGGAGCACATCATCACCGATCGTTTCTGCAAGACAGGTGGTAGCGACCCCGATGACTGTGGGGCTGTAGCCTTTGATTATATTCTTCAAACCCTTCTTGAGGTTTGCTGCCCCGCCATAGACTGCCCCTCTCTCGCTGAGTGCCGAGGACCCTACATCTACCGGCTCTCGAAAGTGGTGGACAAGGTGTAAGCGCATATATGTGCTGCACCCCTGCGAGCCGTGAAGTAGTGTCATGCTGTTTTCGATTCCTTTGAAGGCAATAATGCTTCCCATGGGCATGCACATAGAACATGGGTTAACTGTCGCATAGCTCTTCGGCATTTTCCAGCTCTCCGTTGAACATCTTTTCATGAATCTTTGCTGCTCTATTTAATTTGTTTATTTGGCGTACCCTCTCAACTGATAGCGTCCACACTGGGCTGTTAATGCTTGTGTCCAACTCTCGTGCAAAGCTGACCATTCCTGTGAACCCTTCAAATGTTTTAGTCCTGTCGTGGTTGAAGTCGCAGAACGCTATGCGAAGCTTGTATGCCAAATATCGCTCTTTAACTCCTGAAATAAGTAGATCTGCTTTTTGTCTAACAAGGAGATCTCGAAGCTCTAACGGATTAGCATCATCGATGATTACCGTCCCATCTTTAACGATGTGGCTTATCTTCGCATAGTCGTCTTTCTCTCCCGTCTGTGTGCCAATTATTACAACTTGCATTCCTAACTCTTGTAAGGCACTCACCAGTGAAACGGCCTTTGCCGCGCCACCCATGTAAATGGCGGCCTTTTTTCCGCAGATTCGACTCCGATGGTGTTCGATCTGTGGCTGTACTCTCCTTATCTCTCTGCTGATTATTTCCTCTGCCTTTCTTGTCATTGTTTTATCTCCGAAAAACTCTGCAGTTGTTCGCAAGACCGAAGCCATAGCTCTTAATCCAAAAAAGCTAATGCGCTTGTAAGGCAGATGGTATCGCTCTTTGAGCTTATTAGCAAGAAACGCCATCGAACCGCTGCACTGAACCAAATTGAGCTGTGCACAGTGTGCCCGTTGGATCTCTTCAACTTTAGAGTCGCCAGTTAAGGAAGCTATTACCTCGATCCCCATCTCTTCGAAATAAGATTTGATGGGCCAAAGATCGCCAGCAACGTTGTATTCTCCAAGCAGGTTAATTTTGAAGCGTTTCTTTGACGTGTAGTCTCTTGTGCCTACAAGTTCAGAGAGGGCGTTACATGCAGCCTTGTACCCCGCGTTCTTGTTACCACGAAATCCCTCGGACTTCACAGGAATAACGGGGATTTTAAGCTCTTCAGTGGCAGCCTTGCAGACGGCTTGTAAGTCGTCCCCTATCACACCTACGATGCACGTAGAGTAGACGAATACCGCGGATGGCGTGTACTTGGTGACAAGTTCTCGTATCGCTGTAGTCAGCTTCTTCTCGCCGCCGAAGATCACCTCCATTTCCTTCATATCTGTGGAAAAGCTACTCTTGTAGAGCGTGGATCCGCTTGTACTACTGCCTCTTATGTCCCATGTATAGCTCGCGCATCCGATGGGGCCATGCACTAAATGAACTGCATCAGTTATCGGGTTTAAAACAACCCTTGCGCCGGAGTAGACACAGGCCCGTTGGCTCACTGATCCAGCAAGGCTGTCGTTGTTGCAGGCCAAAGGGGAAAAATCAACGCCTTTCTTTTCCTGGATGTGGGTCTCTCTTCCTTCGATTGTCGTAATGATTGTCATTTTCTTATAACATCCATTTTTTCGTGTACACTAATCGTTAAAGTATCAGCTCGAAATGGGCGTCGTCAACATCTCTATCTTTTCGCTCCAGGAAAGTGTTACCTATCATCTCTACAAGCCGTGCGGCCCCTCCATAACCTACAATTGGAAAATAGTGCGTGTTAGCTCGGTCAGTAATTGGGAAGCCAACTCGTACGAGAGGAATGTCTTCAGCCCTAGAAATGTATTTCCCGAAGGAATTGCCGATTAGAACGTCAATAGCCTTGTTTTTGATCTTCTGCTGCAATAGAAAGAGGTCTCCGATAAGAGCCTCACAGTCCGGTGCGAGCCCACAGATCTCCTCAGCAAATTGCGGATCCGGCGACCCAGTGAGAGCAAAGGTGGGCACCATACCTAAGTCCTCGAGCATTCCCACTAAACCTATTACCGTGTCTGGATCTCCAAAGACTGCTGCGGTCTTCCCGTGGAAATGAGGATGAGCGTCCGTCATCATATCGACGAGGCGACCGCGCTCTTCTTCAAGTTCTCTTGGTATGGGAACGCTTGCTAGCTTGCACACGTGCATCACAAAGGCGTCCGTGTTTCGTATTCCAATGGGCATTGGACCTATGATGGCAGGTACCCCGAATTTGCCCTCAAGGATCATAGCTCCCGCGCTGCCGGCGTTCCTGCTCAAAGCAATCGTTCCCTTTGAGTTGGCTGTATCCTTTAGGTCAGGTATCGTTGTCCCTCCAGGCGGATAAAGCCCTCCAGAATCGGGCATTAGCGGAGCATCAAAAACGTTGGTGGTATCCGGAAAAACGATCGAACTAACCCCCATCATTTTTAATATCTTTTTTATCTCTCTGATATCGCCCGGCTCAACAAAACCTGGTATGATGTTCAATTTGTTATTGGACTCACACTTCTCAGGAAAGGTCTCGCTAACAGACTTGACAACGTTATCGTATCCTGTAACGTGTGACCCGACGTAGCTCGGCGTGCTTGCTACGATAACCTTCACCTCTGGGTCAAAGAAGTCTTTTTCCTTGATCTCTGTCGTAAAAGCTCGAATATCGTCTCCTATTGTTTCTGAAGAGCATGTGGTGTTGATGCCAATCACGTCGGGATGGTAAAGTGCGATGATGTTTTCGATGGCTTCAGATAAGTTTTTGCTGCCCCCGAAGACGACAGTGTCTTCCGTAAATGAGCTGGTTGCAGCGATTGATGGTTCTCTATAGTGCCGCGATAACATCATTCGTAAGTATGATGAACATCCTTGCGAACCGTGAGTCAGAGGCATACAATTGTGGATCCCTTTATACGCTAGCACAGCGCCTAAGGGTTGACACGTTTTGGCGGGGTTAATAGTCAGAGATTGTCGCTCTATGATCTCCTGTGGAGTATAATCAAGCATTTGATTCTTCCCTCCATGGTGGCATTATAAACTTCCACGTTGGGCTGTTCACTGCCATGTCAATATCTTCTGCAAATTTTAGAAATCCTTCAAACCCCGTGTACGGACCACTGTAGTCGTACGAGTGCATCTGACGGGAGGGTATGTGCATCTTTTGGAACACGTACTTATCCTTAATACCAGAGCAGAACAAGTCTATTCCAAGCTCTTTCACGAGATATTCGCACTCAAAGTGCGTGTAGTCATCCAAAACTATCTCACCGTCTTTCATGTGAACTATGAGCCCTTCATAATCCATTAGGCTGGGGATACTGCGTTTCTTTTTGAGAATCGTTTCTTCATCATAAGCAGGTGTAATCGTTGGGTCGCGCTCGTAATGGATGTCTTCCAACATCTTTGAACTCCCTGTATGCTGGATTTCTGGAATGACCTTTCTGCCTTCATAGTCGTCTCTATGAGCGAATTCAAAGCCAGCGACGATGACCTCCATGCCAAGCGTTTCAAACATGTTTTTAAGATGATGTGCACGCGAGCCACCAACGAGTAACATCACTCTCTTTCCAGCGAGCCTCGTTCTAAAGATCTCGATATGCGGTTCTATCTTCGACATCTCAGCTTCTATAAACTCCTCGGTTCTTCTCGTAAGGTCCGGATCATCAAAGAACGCTGCCATATCCCTTAGGGTTTTGATTAAGTCATCTATCCCTAGATAATTGACCTTCAGCCATGGGACTCCGAATTTCTCCTCCATCATGCGGTTGGTATAGTTGATCGACCTATGACACAGTAGAATGCTCAGCTTCGCTCTGTGAGCTTTGGCTATCTGATGAAAAGAAGCATCTCCTGTGAAGGGACAGATTATACGGTAACCTATTCTCTCCAAGAGCTCTTTAATAATCCAGTAATCGCCGCCGATGTTGTACTCACCAAAGATGTTAATGTCAAATGGTCCATGGTCCTCGAGCTCTTCTGTACCTATCAGATGTTCCATTAAGGCGTTTGAGGCAAGGTGATGCCCAGCAGACTGACTGACGCCGCGGTACCCCTCGCACCTCACAGGGATAACTTTTATCCCTAAGTCTTCGGCTGCTTTCTTACATACAGCCTCGATATCGTCTCCTATTAGGCCTACAGGACAGGTAGCATAAACGCTTATACATTCAGGCTTGAAGATGGAATAGGCCTCTCGGATAGCTTTGGCCAGTTTCTTCTCTGCCCCGAAGACGATATCAGTCTCTTTCATGTCTGTGCTTAGAGAGTACCCTATGAAGTTATCTTCGCGTTCCGAGGCTCTCGCGAGGTTTCGCCTCGTGCCCCAGGTATAAAAAGAACAGCCTATAGGACCGTGGGTAAGGTCTAGGATGTCTTTCACCGGGCCTAAGACTACACCTTTTGCCCCTGCATATGCACACCCTCTGTTGGTCAGCACACCTGGGATCGCACGGGTATTGGCCTCGATCTTTTGGCTGGCTTCACACGAATTTTTCACAATGAGATGCTTTTTTCTGATCTCTCCCGTTTTTTGTGGAAAATCTTTGAATAACTTGTTTACGATCTTTTGGCTCTCATCTGCGCTCGTTGATTTCTTCTGTCTGTCACGGTCAACTGTGCTCATAAAATGGCCCCCTCTCCACGCTCTCCAGTCCTGATTCGAATGGACTCCTCTACCGGGCACACGAAAATTCTGCCATCGCCTATATTGCCGGTTCTATTCGCCCTTGTGAGCACGGCAATGACTGCTGGCACGAATTCATCGTCGACAACCACCGAAAGCATGCGCTTCGGTAAAAACTTCATTTTTCGCTCGCCTCGCTCTGCTGAAAGTGAGGAATATGCGATGTGAAGACCCCGTTGCTTCCCCCTTCCGTAGGCTTTATACGCGGTAAACGAAGGAATCCCGATGACTTCTAAGGCGTTCTTGGTAGCCTCAATCTTGTTCATCTGGATGACTGCTATAACCTCCTTCATCTGCGTTACAGCCCCCGTTGCCCCGTCCTGATCTGTATGGACTCTTCTACCGGGCACACGAAAATTCTGCCATCGCCTATATTGCCGGTCTTTGCAGTGTCTTCAATGATGCTAACAGCCTCATCCAATTGGACATCATTGACAACCATCACCAACATTGTTTTGGGCAAATTGTCATAGATCACATTTCCAACTTTAATGCCCTTCTGTTTTCCTCTGCCAAAGACGTCAATTCTGGTAAGTGCAGGAAAGCCTCCCGACTCCAAAGCGTTCGCCACATGATCAACAACTTCAGGCCTAATGATGGCCTTAATCATCTTCATTCCACTACACCCCAGTCGATCATCAGCTGTTCAAGCTCATCGTACTCTAAGGGTTTCGGAACAGTGAACATCGCATTTTCATCAATGTTTTTGGCCAAACTGAGGTAAGAGCTAGCCTGATTTGAGTCCGGCGCATATTCAACCACCGTCTGTTTTCGTATCTCGGCTTGCTGGACGATATTATCTCTTGGTACGAAGTGGATCATCTGACTACCTATCGTTTCTGAAAAAGCGGTAACAAGCTCCTCTTCGCGATGGACATTGCGGGAGTTGCAAATAATTCCGCCTAGTCTTGTTCCCCCCGTTTCAGCGAACTTCTGTATCCCCTTGCAGATGTTGTTAGCAGCATAAATGGCCATCATCTCTCCTGAGGCTACGATATAGATCTCTCGGGCTTTTCCCTCTCTAATAGGCATAGCGAACCCTCCGCAGACGACATCACCTAAGACGTCGTAAAAGACGTAGTCTAGATCAGGTGTGTAAGCTCCTAAGTTTTCTAACAGTCCGATGGATGTGATGATTCCTCTCCCGGCACAGCCTACACCTGGTTCAGGCCCTCCTGATTCGACGCATTTTATTCCCCCGAATCCAACTTTCAAAACGTCTTCAAGTTTAACTTCATCATCTTTGCGCAGCGTATCAAGCACTGAGGGCTGTCGTTTGCCGCCTATAAGCATCCTCACCGAGTCTGCTTTCGGATCACAGCCGATCTGCATGATTTTTTTGCCCATTGTGGACAGAGCTGCCGTTAGATTTTGAGTCGTAGTCGATTTGCCGATGCCGCCCTTTCCATAGATTGCTATTTGTCTCATCTTTTTCAGTTCCTCACTAGACGTTGTTCTTCAATTTATTCTGTAGAGTTCTAATCCGATCGTATACACAATTCGGTACTTATGTCTTAGCGACTTAATCCACTGAGGGGTCAGGCCGAACCCATCTGTTAATGCTGAATTCAAGTCATTCTGACATCACAGCGTGCATCGATCAGTCAATAGGAAATTAAATTCCTATTTCTTTGACAGGAAACGTTATTCCTATTAATTATATATAAACTTATTCATTATATTGGTTTTGTTAAATAAGTAAGAAATTAAGTCGACTTTTTTAACAGAACCTTGACTTTTTTAACAGACCTGAAAAACAGCTAACTTTTTAAAGCACAGGTCTATTTTTTAAAAACAGAGTGAGACTAATGTGAAAATATGTATCGACCTAAACGAAGAAATGGAATCATTATGGGCAAATATAAAAAGTAGTCTAAATTTTCGCTTTACACACACATACAAAATGCCGGTCAGTTTACCAGATGATGTGGTTTTCTGGGGTCTACTCTTTGGTTTTGAAAATGAGTGTATAGATTTTGCTGACCAGTTTACCGCCGAAGAAGTAAGAGCGATGATACAAAAAAGAATGCAATTGACCTTCAAAGAGTGTTAGTCTGCTTCCAGCTAAGCCATTTTTCCAAAAGACACTTAATAAAATCTTCTGCTTGCGTTAAATTGAAGATTGCACCTTTATACTCTTTGCCTCGTTTGCATTCGGCTTGCGAATGCCTTAGACTATATTTACCTTCTGGGCTGAGGGACTGAAAAAAGGAGACTATATCGAAGTTACAATTAAGAAGATAAAGTTGTAGAATTTTTAGCAATATCTAGCATAATTTTATTTATTTTGAGCCTAAATCATGGCGTAATTTATGGCCACCAATCAAGAAGTCGCCACTAACGTTCTCTATTGTGGCGATTGTAAACACATTTTAAGAAAAATCCCCGATGAGAGTATCGACTTAATTTATCTCGACCCGCCGTTTTTCTCTCAAATGGAATATGAAAACTTTTGGATCAAGGATAAAGTAACAACACTGAAATTTAGCGACAAGGACTGGGAAGAATTACGGCACTCTATAGACCCCGTTATTCTTAAAGAATATGAAGAAATAGAAAAACGGAGGAGAAGCGGGCATAAGGGAATCTACGTTTTTATTGCCTACATGCGGGAACGGAT
>CAYYMO010000161.1:0-4352 GCA_964472955.1 uncultured Methanomicrobia archaeon
TGCAACGTCGAATGCAACTGCATCAACGTCGGCTTCAACGCCCGGCTTTGAAGCAGTATTCGCAATAGCTGGACTGCTCGCTGTCGCATACCTGGTCATGAGGCAGAAACATTAAGGGCCTGAATATTAAAATCTAAGATCTGGTGAGTCCAACCTTATTTTTCGGACTCTCTCTCATTTTTTAGTCCTTATCAACGAAAGATTCCTTGTGTTGCTTGCTATCTCATGGATTTAATTGTTCCATTTATAAGCATAAGAAAGTTCGATTTTTAACCGTTTATGATAAAAAGACACCCTGAATGATTAAGCTGAAAAGCGAGAGGTTTGTTTAAAATAAGACGGATATCCAGCTGAACATTGCTGCGTTTCGCTCTAATTGGCAAGTACACGATTTCAGGGCAGATATAAAATGCACAGGCCTTTTATGAGACGCCGACTACAACGTCGAACGACTACATCAATAAAGACCACAACACTCGGATTTGCTGAGATAAATGGTCACTAGTATGCCTCGAGTAATTGTACTACCTGTGGAGTACGTGTAAAACTGTAACAACGAAACCAAGCACAATTAGTGAGGTGCGCGTTGTCCCCTCTTTATTCGAGTAATATTCGTCCATCCTCGTGTGACCTAAAATTGGCATTCCATCCACTCAAGTAGGCGCCGTAATCCGGTTTTTAATTCTGTTACAGGATCCCAGCCGAGTGACCTGATCTTCGAGATATCTGCGAGTGTGGACTCTACATCACCTTGCCACGACTTTCCGCCAGTGTAATAAATCTGGGGGTCGAGGTTTATCATCTCTAACAGCAGAGTGGCTATTTCGTTAACGGTAATGGCTTTGCCACTCCCAACGTTGTATTCCTCACCCGGTGCCCCCCTTTCACGAGCGATTAAGAATGCATTAATCGCATCATCAATGTACACATAATCTTTCTCCTGAAGGCCCGTGCCTAATATCTCTAGCTTTTCACGGTTCCTTTCGAGCTTCCGTATGAGGTCATACATGACCCCCTTTGCATTCCCGGGGCCGTAGACATTGTAAAGACGGAGCACCACGGTCGGTGTTCCAAATGTACTATAGAAGGCGTGACAATAGAGTTCTCCAGCTGCCTTGGAAGCCCCGTAGAACGAGATGGGCTTTGACCTGTAGGTCTCAGGAGTCGGACGAGGAGCAATTCCATAAACCGTTGATGTCGATGCATATATGAACGTGGTACTCTTTGCACAAGACAAAACGTTGAACGTCCCTCGAGCATTCACCTCAAAGTCGTAAGAGGGATCTCGAGCCGATCCAGGAACTGTAGTCTGCGCTGCGAGATGGTAAACACAGTCTGGCGCAACAATGCACGCCCGAAGTTTCTCCGTATCGAGGATATCTCCCTCAATGAATTCAAAGTTTGAGTGAGAGTAGATTGGCTCGGCTAGATCGTAACCTGTGACCATATAGCCCATGTCGAGCAATCTTTTGACGAGGTGAGTGCCAATAAAACCGCTACAGCCCGTCACAAAAAACTCTGGAACCGCAGAGGCATCAAAGCAGCCGTCTGAAACTACATCATATTGAACTTCCAACACCGTATCATTGCCCTCTCAACTTTAAACCATCCTCCGAAGCGTTCAAAAGAATCCTTTTCCGTTAACAGCCTTTTGTCATCTTCAAACCCATTTCAAGAAGTTCATTAACGCGGTTCTCGGTTCGCGCCTCGGCGAATATCCTCACTATCGGTTCAGTTCCGGAAGGTCTAATGAGCAACCACCCGTCGTCGTACCAGATCTTCGCTCCGTCTGTTGTATCGACATTTCCGCTCGCTGACGACAATATGGTCTGCATTATCGAATCTCTATCTGAACATTTAATTTTCGTCTTCTTCATAAAGTACGTTGGTATCTCTTCTGCAAGCTCTGAGATCTTCTTGCCCTTCTCAGCCATTATTTCAAGTACCTTCGCGACGGTCATCGCCCCGTCTCGGCAGTATTGGTGCTCGGGGAAGATTATTCCACCGTTACCTTCACCGCCGATGACCGCATTAAGTTTCTTCATCGTGCGTGCAACATAAATGCTTCCTACTGGTGTCCAGACCACGTTGCTATTGGATTCTTCGGCTACGTCAACAATCCGCTGGGACGAGCTGACCGGCGTGACTACAACGCCCGTTTTTTTAGAGAGCACATGTTTGACTATTATAGCGAGCAGGACATCCTCGTTTACAAAGTTTCCTTTTTCATCTATGAAGACTGACCTGTCGGCGTCTCCGTCGTGGGCGACACCCAGATCCGCACCCAGTGAGACTACCGCCCCCGAAAGCTCAGTGAGAACATCCTCCGTGGGTTCTGGCTGCCTACTTGGAAAGGTGCCATCCAGTTGTGCGTTCAACGTGGTTACCTTACATCCCATCTCGCTGAGCATAAAGGGCGTAACAAGGCTCCCTGCTCCACAACCAGTGTCAATAGCGACGTTAAATCTCCTCTCTTTGATCAACTCTGAATTAACCTTGTTTAGTATTCCATCAATATACGCCGGGATGATAGCAACTGTCGATATCTCCCCCGTCTCACGCCAGTTCGCGAGGTTGAAGTCCCCCTTGAAATAGATATCCTCCACTACCTGCTCCGCTTCACTGCCGAATTCTGTTCCATCCCCTGCTATGAATTTCAGACCGTTATACTCACGCGGATTGTGTGAAGCGGTTATAACAACACCGGCATCTGCGTTATCCCTTACAAAGTACTGTATTGTAGGAGTGGGTGCCACACCAACGTTTATTACTTTACACCCTGTCGAAAGTAACCCTGCAGTAGCGGCATAGCCGAGCATATTACCCGATATCCTTGTGTCCTGTCCTATTGCTACCGTACCCCGCATAAACGTCCCGAGGCTCATTGAAAGCTTCATTGCGAGTTCTGGTGTGAGGTCTTGATTAACTACCCCCCTTACGCCGTTTGTTCCAAAAAGTTTCATTGTTAAAAACCTCTCGATAATTATAATAGTTTAGCATTAGCAGAACTTTTGATTCTACGTCAGGTGGTTTACTCACTATTAAATCGTTTACTTAATTCAAACTCCGACCCAATGCCCACCAGTTTCAGTGAGCTCCTTTTTCCAAATCGGCACTTCTGATTTAATCCTCTCTATTGCCCCGCGCAGCGCTGTAAATCCCTCCTGTCTATGAGAAGCGGCTACCACGATGTATACTATATCCTCTCCAAGACTAATCCTGCCAGACCTATGATGTATTTGCACGTCGACTATTCCTTCCATACGTCGCAGATCGATTACAATCGCCTCAATTCTTCTCTGTGCTTCGCTCTCATAGATATCGAATAAGAGCGCATCCGCGTCGTCTCTTACAATCCCAGTAAAAGTAAGTATCGCACCTGCTCTACTAATAAGTGGATTTGCTTTCACGGCTTTTACGGCCACTCCGAGAGTCATCCACTCTGGTATGGCCTTGAGTAGTTCTAGATGAGGTTCGAACTCTTCTATCATATTCTCAAAAGATGCTTTATATACTTCAGGCTTCTCAGTCAGTCTAAGCGGGAGCTCGTCCCAGAGCACGATTGCAAAGTCTACCTCCTCTTGCTCAGCAATCATGTTAAGTTCCCTTGCTATTTGTCCTTCGTAGTCGCTGCTGAGAATCCTGAAAGAACATCCTACCGATGATTGAATGCATAGAACATCTTTTGTGTCACTGAGTGAGCCACACCTAACTTCAGGCCGAGGCATGCGCTTTATCGTAGCAATCGTGCCGTGACGTGCGAGCTCTTCAACAAATCTCTCACAAGTATTCGAACTCCCGGTAGCTACAATTACTCTCACATATTGTAAAATACGATCAGTAAATAAATATATATTGATACGTTACAACATAAATGAGCTCTGTGAATCGATAAAGTCACAAGGCAGCGTACTAATTGCCCTTTCTGGAAGGGCTGGTAGTTAAGTCGTTACAGCACTGACCGAAAAGGCACTGGACGATCGAACAGTAGCCGCTGTGTCAGAAAAGTTTATTCTTGGGTTTACCTACGTTACGCTCGATCTGCAGTGGTTCCGATTAGGGAGTATGGATAGAAACGTGGTATAAGTAAGTTATAGGCGTCTATCGCTCTCATCTACCATTTACCTGGTGGAACTACATGTTCTTAAGTTGATGATGCAGCACTATCACTCATTGATTATGACGACAAACAAAATGAACAGACTTCTCTCAGTGCTCAACGAATTTTATCCTTCTCGCGCATTGAGAGCAGATCCAGAGCACGCTCTCTCCTTTCTTTTCGCGTCTCAAGATTTTGATGCGACCTACTTCTGATTTCTTAAATTCACGCTTGCAAAGTCTGCAGGTCTTAG
>CAYYMO010000162.1:0-6611 GCA_964472955.1 uncultured Methanomicrobia archaeon
CCTTTGACGAGCGACAGACCTTGGTTTGCTGTTGCGAGCTTTTATGAGAAGTTTTACGACCTTACTGATGATGAGGTATTGGACTGTCTAAATAAGTATCAAATTGAAAAAGAAAAATGGTGAGCCAGTGCTCTTACTTACGTATAAGAATCGTAGCACCTTCTAACGCAACTACATCAACAGCAATACCTTCAAACGACTGCTCTCTTACAATGCGCATCTCTGAGGGTTCAAGTTCATACCCATTTAGCCGGATAACACCTGTAGGCAGCTGCGCGGCTATTCTGTCAACTGGGGTATTTTTGATTAAGTCCACAATTTTTTTGGCCTCTGATTTAAATCGAGGTCCAATTACATGCATATTGGGCTGTATCTCTCTAATTATTTCAACTAACTTCGGTTTTCCCGTTTCAAATTCAATATCCGCATTAACTGCATTATTTATATCATCTTTCCCGTCTTTTATATCGCGAGTGAGGTACGCTTTAACACCTTCCATTCTAGCATTTAGTGCAATTTTGTGTTCCGATTTGTAACGTCGTATGCCGCTTGCTATGCTCTTTATCAATTCGCCCAACTGAAGTGAAGTTGCTAGTGCTTCTGCACCTTTTGTGGTACCAAAATCACGCACTTTAGCGTCAACTTCAGGCCAACATTGCGTATGAACGCTGCCGCTGCCAGGACTGAGGTGGAAGAACAACTCCTCTGTGAAAAATGGACAAAAAGGTGCTAACAGTTTTATAATATATTCAAGCGCGGTATGTAGAGTATACTTTGCCGACTTGTCTCCGTTGTAAAGTCTTCCCTTTGCTAGTTCGATGTAATTGTCAGCTAACGTGTTCCATACAAAGACTCGTATCTTTTTAAGCGCCTCATCAAATTCAAACTTCTCCATATTTTCAGTTACTGAAGCTGTCAATTCATTCAGTTTCAATATTAACCACTGGTCAGTTACCTTTAAACGGCTAAATTCGACATCTTCATTCATACCTTTAGAAAGGTGGATCATTGAGAATCTGAATACGTTCCACAGTTTCGTGAGAAATCGCGTAGAAGCGATTACGTCTTTAAGGTTGTACGCGATATCTGAGCCATAGGAACCACCTATTGCTGCCCACTGTCTTAGGGCGTCGGTTCCATACTCTTTGATTATTGTTTCAGGAGCTATAATATTGCCAAATGATTTGCTCATTTTTTGCCCATCTTCGCCTAAAACCATTCCGTTAACAACGATAAGGTCCCAAGGCTTTTTAGACACGAGGGCATCCGATCGTAATATGGTATAAAAAGCCCAGGTTCTAATTATGTCATGCCCTTGGGGGCGCAACTGCGTCGGAAACCGCCCATCGAAGAGAGCTTTGTTTGGCCATCCTGAAACGTGAAGAGCTGATATCGAGGAGTCCATCCACGTGTCCAGAACGTCGGTCTCTGGAGTGAATTTGTCCGAGCCACACCCACATCGGTTTTTTGGCTCATCTTCGGTTGGATCCAAAGGCAACCATTTTTCTTCAGCGACCATTATTTCGCCACATTCTTGGCAGTACCACACCGGAATTGGCGTTGCGAACACTCTCTGGCGCGAAATACACCAATCCCAGTCTAGGCTTTCGGTCCATTTTTTCAACCGCGTTGATGCGTATGTTGGAATCCACTGTATTTGGTCTGCTCGCTTCAATATTGCCTCTTTGTTCACCCTTACAAACCACTGCTTTTCTGAAAGAATCTCTATTGGCGTTTCGCATCTGTCGTGGACTCCGATATTTTGTTCGATATGCTCTTGTTTGTATAGAAATTTGTTATCTTCGAGATCACCAATTATTCGGAGCTTTCCCTCCTTTATGGGCATCCCTTTGTACTTATCATCTATGAGGCGCCCATCCTTTGCTATCGCCTGCCTCAACGGAAGGTTATGTTCTTTCCACCAACGCACGTCTTGCTTGTCTCCGAATGTGCAAATCATGACGGCACCTGTGCCAAAATCCGAATTAACATCTTCGTCAGCTATAACCTGGATCTCATGATCGTAAAGGGGAACTTTTAGGTTCTTTCCCACAAGGTGGGAATATCGCTCATCACTTGGGTTAACCGCTACAGCAACACAGGCAGAGAGAAGTTCAGGACGAGTTGTTGCTATGTCTATTTCGTTCCCGTATCTTCCTTTAAATCGAATATAGTTTAAAGTTGTAGAACGTGACTTATAATCGACTTCAGCAAATGCTATCGCGGTCTCACATCTCGGGCACCAATTTACTGGGTGCTCACTCCGATAGATAGAGCCGGTCTTATACATTTGAATGAACGACTGTTGTGTCTTGACATAGTACTCCTTGTTCATCGTTGTGAACTCTTGAGTCCAATCTATCGAAAATGCCAACCTTTTCATTGTCTGTTTCATGAGGACTATGTTCTCATGAGTCAAATTTTCACATAATCCCCTGAACTCGTGCCGTGGAATCTGATTTTTAGTTACACTGTGCATTCTTTCAACTTTAACTTCCGTTGGGAGGCCGTGGCAATCCCACCCTTGGGGAAACATCACTTCGAATCCTTTCATACGCTTATAACGAGCAATGAAATCGATATAGCACCAATTTAGCGCATTTCCCAAGTGAAAGTTTCCAGTTGGGTATGGTGGGGGGGTGTCAATTATAAAGCTTTTTTTATCGCTATCCCTGAACTGATACATGCGTAAATCCCAGTTAGATAACCATTTGGATTCGACATAGTCGTGATTGTAGTTTTTTGGAATATCCATTTTCATGCTCTTTTTGATTTTTTAGCAGTAAAGTGCGATTGTTTCTATTGCGCTCGTATTACGTTGTTTGAAAGAACTCCTGCACCTTCTATTTCGATCTCCACAGTGTCTCCGATCACAAGCTCGCCGACACCGTAGGGCGTACCTGTAGCTATGACGTCGCCTGCATTCAATGTCATTACCTCAGATATGAATCTAACAAGGTCATTGACATCGAAGATTAAATTCTTGGTGTTTGATTTTTGTCTAGTTGTGCCGTTAACTCTCGTCTCAATACGAGCATCTCGTGGATCTATATCAGTAGCAATAAACGGGCCAATCGGTGCGAATGTATCGAAGCTTTTGGCTCTCGTCCATTGACCGTCTTTTCTTTGAATGTCCCTTGCTGTTACGTCATTAATACCGGTGTATCCTAATATGACTGCTTCTGGATCCTTGACGTTTTTGCACTTTTTAGAGATTACAATCGCCATCTCTCCTTCATACTCGACTTGGGAACTCATTGCTGGATACTCAATGCTTTCCATATGCCCTATCACAGTTGTTGACGGTTTGATGAATAATATGGGCCATTTAGGTATTGGATAGTTGAGCTCATTTGCATGATCAATGTAATTTAAGCCTGTACAAACTATCTTGGTTGGCACAGTCGGTGGCAGTATTTTAAGTTCTAACAATTTATACTCGCTGCTGTCGGATTTGACAGTATCGCCTTCCACAGTGCCGAAAAAAACTTTATTATTTTTTCTGAATCTCCCTATCACAGGTACACCTTTCTCCCGCTAGCGTCTCTCGCATAGTAACCGAATTCAGAATGCTCCAGCTGCTCCCCGGTAAATACGGGACCATCAGAACAAACCCGTAGGCCGTGGGGATCTATGCAACAGGAGCCGCATAGACCAATCCCGCACTTTATGTACCTTTGCAAGCTAAATTGGGTAGGGACATTCACAGTAGTAGCAAAGTCAAGTACCGCTTTCATCATTTTTTCTGGTCCGCATGATACGATCTCATTGTAGCCAGTAATTCCACCTAAAAGATCAATTGGAAAGCCCTTGTGGCCACAAGAGCCATCATCTGTGGCTATTAGAATATCGCCAACGTCTGTAAATCTGTCTACGAACAACAGTTCGGCTTCTGTTTTTGCCCCAAGTATTGTTATCACGTCCCCGCTTAATGTTTCCGCAAAGGGGGCTAACGGAGCAGCTCCTACTCCTCCAGCCACGAGTAGAACGGAATCGTTAGAATGCTTGAATCCGTTGCCAAAGGGGCCTCTTAGTCCGATCTCGTCTCCTGTACTCAATTTGAACAATTCTGAAGTTGCCTCACCAACTTTTCTCACAGTAATCCCATCTGCGTACGAAAGGCTCATTGGTATTTCATCAACACCACGAATCCAAATCATTACATACTGTCCCGGAACGAAGTCAAAACGGTGATCGAAGAAAAAAGTC
Organism: uncultured Methanomicrobia archaeon; assembly: GCA_964472955.1. Classification (GTDB taxonomy): domain Archaea; phylum Halobacteriota; class Bog-38; order Methanoflorentales; family Methanoflorentaceae; genus DASPRZ01. Next base: position 4,210 of record CAYYMO010000162.1, read on the forward strand.
TTTACGTCGCTGGATTCAACCACAATGTCGTTGAGCTCAGCATTTCTGACATACATCGTCCATATAAAGGCATTTATCTTTCTTTTAATTTTTCATCGCTTATTTATATTAAGGTGACAAATTTTCACACATGGATGTGATTGGATTTGGAGCCATTAATTGTGATAAGATTTATAAAGTTGATAAAATTGCATCACCAGGACAAGAAGTCGGCGTTATGTCGGCCTCACATCATCCAGGGGGGTCTGCTCCCAATACAGCTGTAGGACTTGCACGTTTAGGTATAAAAACGGGGGTTATCGGCGTTGTAGGGCAAGATAAGGAGGGGCAGTCACTATTAGAAGACTTAAAAAAAGAAGGCGTAGAAACAACTGGTATCCAAATTAAAGAGGGCAATACGGGGACCGCATTAATATTTATTGACAAATATGGTGAGCGAACCATCTATATTTTACCAAGTGTTAATGATGATTATTCTGCTAGCGATTATGAATATGCGAAAACAGCGAAGTTTTTACATCTATGTTCATTCATGAGTCGTGAACAGCTGAAAAAGCAAATAAATTTCGTGAAAAAATTGAAAAACTCGAAGGTAAAAATCTCTTTTAGCCCGGGCGATATTTATTCCGATTATGGGGCAGATGCTTTAAAACCAATAATCGAATTAAGTCATGTTGTTTTCCTCAATAAATATGAAACTGAACTTCTGACAAACCTCGACTACTGCACAGGCGCCTTGTCGTTAGTTGCGATGGGTGCTCAGATCGTAGTCGTAACTCTTGGCAATCTAGGTTGTTTCTTGGCAATTGACAGCCACACCTACACGATTCCGGCATACGAGTCAAAAATAGCAGACACGGTCGGTGCGGGGGATGCTTTTGCAGCCGGTTTCATCTACGGCATGTTAGTTGGTGAGGATGCACGTACGTGTGGACGCTATGGTAATTTGCTTGCTTCTATGTCCATTTCAAAATTCGGAAGCAGAAAAGGGCTTTTAAAAAAATTCAAAAACTTTAGTGAGTACCTCTGATTTGTCGATTTGTCGCGTTTTTGGTATCCCTATGTTACTTTGTTATGAACGCACGCTAATTCTTTCTAACTTCGTATGGACTCAAATCTTAAAAATTTGATCAATTCACCTATCCAAAGCAGAAATAATTTAAATTATAAAATAATAAGAAAAGTAAAACTAAAAAACGAGGTCTATTTTGAAACTGTTATCTCGATAGCAGACACATTGGTATTGCCGTCTTCAGTTCCAAGAGTCTCAGTAGATATGGCGATGTCTTTGACATCAACTTCAGAGAGGAATCTTTTCCTTGCAATCTCTGCCACATCAACAGCTCGTGAAATTGCACGTCCCCTGGCTTTAATTAAGACTTCATTTGCACCATTGTTAAATTGGGTGACAACGGCTAGTACGTAATTCATCACGGGTTTGTTGCCTACGTATATAATGTTATCTTCTGTCATACTGAACCTCACGTTTGTTTATTAGTGTTAGAAACAAAAAACTTATAATACATAAAGCTTTCCAAGTTATTTAGCTGTTTCTATATCAGCAGATCAATTTTTCGATGTTTTTAAAGTAAACGCTTTCATTTTTAGCGCGTCTTGTTCAAGCAACGGGGATTCACAGATTATTGTGGCGGTACATCCGGCTTTTTTTATTGCTGATATGAGTAGTTTAAACTGATTGAAGTCAATAGGCAAGTGGCGTCTCTCGTTTCCGTGAGAAAATTCTATGCCGGAAAAATGTATGTGTGCGTGGTCCTCTTTATTGAAAAGCTTTAGGAGAACCATCAAATAGTCTTCAACTGCATTCATACATCCGTTGCAGCGAGCATGGAGGTGAGCAAAATCTACTACAGGCACGACGCCACTAACCTCTTTTTTGAGTTCATATAGCTCATCAACCGTTCCAAACTGACTCTGTCGGCCCATTATTTCTACCCCTAATTTGATTCCATTGTAGCTGTTTTCTTTCATGTAGTCAAGCACATCGAAACACCCAGCCTGTACGAGTTGGTAGGTCTGATCTTTGGTGTACTTTTTTGTGTAGTAGGCAGAATGAAACACCACGATTGACGCCCCGAGAGCCCAAGCCCTAGCAATTGAGAGTTTAATCCTGCCTAAACTCTCTACAATAACTGTTGGATTTTCAGACGCCAGGTTAATCATGTAAGGAGCGTGCACTGAAAGGGCGACGTTACACTTCTTTGCAATCTGACCTATTTCACGAGCCGTGTCATCTTTCATGGATACCCTTCTTACAAATTGGACCTCCATTGCATCGAGACCAATCTCTGATAAGTACTGTATCCCCGCCCCTGTTCCCTTACCTTTCAAAGTTAATGGTATGCCTGCTATCCCTATTTTGATCATCGAATTAGTTTTCTCCT
>CAYYMO010000163.1:0-8731 GCA_964472955.1 uncultured Methanomicrobia archaeon
TCGCGGATGTATCCCTCAACAATTCGCGCTTGCTCTTTGAAATTTTCCCTTTTATGTTTCCCGTCGTAACTAATCCCGAAATGAAGATATCCTTCCCAGCTATGCCAAAATCTGTATAGAAATTTGGTCTCCTTAAAATAGTTAATTATTTGCGGATTCTCCTGTGATCCATCAATGATACTTGGTATATCAATTATACGGCCAATCTGTTTAAGGCGTCGGTCAAGATCGTCATCGTATTCTGCGATTTGATCTTGAGTTACCGCGTCAGTCGAATAACTCGTTGCCATTAAAAAATAACTATATTTAGTTTCTTATAAAGGTTTGCAGAAGGTGCACCATCGAACTTGTCTTTTAATGTGCTCTTTTTCTGAATATCTTTAAGAATTTAGTGTACTTTCTACATCGCGCATAACACAGTCGTCTCTCTTTCAAAATAACAAATGACGTATAGTGAGGGGGGAGCTTCGGGTCCTTTTTAAGTAGGCGCTTTGACGTCTCCACACAGTTCTGCACATGCGCAAATGTCCCCTCATAAGAAACGCTCTAGTATCTGTAAAAGCGGGATTTTCTACTTTTTCCTCCACATTATAAAAACTGTCGCGTTAAAAGTGGACCCAACACTGTTAATCGTGATGGTATGCACTCTGTCTGCTTCAGGAATAGAGAATGAGCCGCTCTGTCCTCTCTACAGGATATGAGATAGGGTGACGACGCAAAGGCAGAGAGGAAAAAGACACAGTGCCCAACATGTGCTACAATTAAAAAAGGCGGGAAGCTGAAATCACTTGTCGTTTTTCAGCACGTGAACATAATAGCATCCGATCTGCCTTTTTATACTTATTGGCACGAGGTAAACGGCCGTCATATTTTTTAAAACCTCGTATGGGAGAATTTTATTGACGATACTTGAAAACGTGGGATGCGCGAAGTAACGACGGGTCTTACGTTCATTGTGTATCGCAGATGGAAGAATATTCTCCGTGAAATCTTTTGCTACAACTATTGAATATTCCTCTCGCATATAGCTCTCAACGTCTCCGACATACTCAAACTGTTCAAGCGCGACGCCTTTTTCAATAAGTTTCATCATGATCTCGTCAGACTGGCTCATTGGCTTGGCGCTATCTCTTCGATATGCATCTATAATGATAAAAAGCCCGTCTCTCTTCAATTTCTTCTTTACCTCGCGAAAGACGTGTAATTTATTTGTCGAATAGCACAACGCCTCTATGACAAATGCGACATCATATGTATCGTCCTCAAAGGCACTCAAATCGTGGAAGTCGCCTTGTTGAAAGTGTGCGTTTGGTATCTTTTCATAGCGTTTCAAAGGCTTGTTTGATAAGTCAATTCCATCAAACGTAACGCCAGGGTTCCGGCGCGCCAGAAATGCGGTATTAACACCACTCCCGTATGCAAGTTCCAGCACGTTTTTGGCGTCACTATCGCGGATGCACCTCTCGACAATTCTTGCTTGCTCTTCAAAATCTTTCGTTTTATGTGTCCCGTCGTAACTAATCCCGAAGTGTCTATATCCTTCCCAGCTATGGGCAAGTCTGTAAACCATTTTGTTCTTATGAAAATAGTTAATTATTTGCGGATTCTCCTGCTGCTCATTAATGATACTTGGTATGTCAAGTAGTCGGCCAACCCGTTTAAGGTATAGTTCAAGATCGTCATCGTATTCTACGATTTGATCTTCAGTTACCGTGTCAGTCGAATAGCTCGTTGCCATCAAGAAATACTTACATCTCGGTTTCTTATAAAGGTTTGCAGAAGGTGCACCATCGAACTTGCCTTTTAATGTGCTTTTTTCCTGAATAGCTCTAATTTCAACTGCACACTCATTGCAACAGAAATAATCTAGTTTAAATAAGAAAGAAAAGACGCTCATACAAACAGGTACGACACTAGGGACATTTTAGATGTCTGATATCCGTATGTTGAAGCGGTAAGCGAGCGCTTGAACAAGGCGAAGATGTGCGTGACAACGATCAGTAGGAGGGCATAATTTCTCTAGTCGGAGATGCGATCGAAAGCATCAGTTTGATCGTCGTCGACGGCGAGAATCTCTCGTTGAGGCTCTGCTATGGCGTTCTGGAACGAAAAGTCCTGTGCTGAGCATCTCATCCGGTCGGTAATCGCACCGGCACCCTGTTCTCAGAAGCCACGGACAGCAAGCGCATCGGTATCGCAAAATTTCAGCCAACGGCCATCAGTGAGGATAGCGCAACGCACGCCCGTGCACGAGTTCGGCGATGGCACAGACGTGTGCGTCAGCATCTCGCTAGCGCTGAGGTGCTCTCGCGCATCGCTGCTACCCTGTGTAAGCGACCTTTGGTACTCATTCAAATTCAACACAGTCTGTTATTGTTATGGCCACTAGAGAATTTTTGTTGCGCATATACAAAGACAGAGAGATCCGTTTTTATATTTGCATAACAAAAACATACTCTTGTCTCCCCGTGTCTCTCGTCACCAAATGCTCGTGCACGATAGATGAGAGGTGAACTCCCAAATAGAAATTAACCTCCATCTTCGCCGCTTTTGTCCTCGTTGTGTTAATTGTTGCTCTGTTTCACACTACAAACTGAAGAAATCTGAAACAATTAATAAATAAAAAGAGCGAAAATGAGATTACTTATCTTTTTTCAGCACGTGAATGTAATAACACCCTATCTGCCTTCTTAAGAGCGTTGGCACGAGGTAAACGACCATCATATTTTTTACAGCCTCATATGGGAAAATTTTGTTGACGATTCTTGCAAACACGGGATGAGCGAAATAATCACGGCTCATACGCTCAGCGATAACTAAAGATGGGAGAACGTTCTGCGTGATATCTTGTGCTGCAACTATTGAATACTCCTCTTGCATATAGCTCTCAACGTCTTTGATACATTCAAATTTGTTAAGCGCAAAACCCTTCGCAATAAGTTTCAGCCCAATATTTTCAGACGGACTCGGAGGCGTTGCACGATCTTTTTGATACCCATCTATAACGATAAAAAGCCCGTCTCTCTTTAATTTCTTCTTTACTTCACGAAGGACGTGCGATTTGTTGTCCGAATAGCACAACGCCTCGACTACAAAGGCGATGTCATATTTATCGTCCTCAAGGGCGCTCAAATCGTGGAAGTCGCCTTGTTGAAAGTGTGCGTTTGGGATCTTTGCATAGCGTTTTAAAGGCTTGGGCAATAGATCAACTCCATCAAACGTAACGTCAGGGTTCCGGCGCGCCAGAAATGCGGTATTAGCGCCCAACCCGTATGCAAGTTCCAGCACGTTTTTGGCGTCTCTGTCGCGGACGTACCTCTCAACAATTCTTGCTTGCTCTTTAAGATCGCTCCTTTTATGTTTTCCGTCGTAACTAATCCCGAAGTGCTTATATCCTTCCCAGTTATAAAGTCTGAATTGAGTTTTGGTCTTCTCACAATAGTTAATTATTTGCGGATTCTCCTGCTGCTCATTAATGATACTTGGTATGTCAAGTAGTCGGCCAACCCGTTTAAGGCGTAGGTCAAGATCGTCATCGTATTCTACGATTCGATCTGCAGTTACCGTGTCAGTCGAATAACTCGTTGCCATCAAGAAATACTTATATTTAGTTTCTTATAAAGGTTTGCAGAAGGTGCACCATCGAGCTTATGGGACAAAGCTTGGCGGTGGAGAAGCGAAGTCGATGCGCGAAAGGGCGATCGAGGTCGGAAGTGAGATGGGGAATGGGGCGGTGTTTACGGTGAGCTACCGGTTCGTCCATAATTATTTCTATGAATTTTACATTTTTATGGCTGGAGGACCTAAACTGTGGATGCCACCGTACTGCTCTACGTTCTTCTCAGCTTCAGTGCAGGGTGATAAGCGGCACATTAGGCATTGGAGGCAGCGTAATTATGATTCCTGTGTTTGTGCTGTTGCTTGGACTGACACAGCATCAGGCACAGGGGATAGCACTGGCGATGTTACTCGCTCCAGTAACCCTTCTCGCTGCGTGGACGTATTGCCAGAATCATTCGTCGACGTGCGCCTCGCTGCACTTGCTGGTGTGGGATCCTTCGTCGGCGAGTTTCTTGGGGCAAACTGGTAGTCAGCATACCCACAAAGGTATTAGAGAAGGTATTCGGAGTCGCATTGTTCATCGTAGCAATAAGAATGACCTGAAGTAACTCGAATGAGCCATGTCTTGAAGCGTCTCAACTAATCGGCAGCTCACAGTAGGACGCCATTTGTTAACTGATCCGCTAATTAACCGTCACAGTTACCGCATCGCTCGCCGCGTGCACGTAGTGACTATCACCATCGAAGGCGACCCTGAAGTAATAAGTGCCTGCAGAGTGCACCGTAAAATTATGGTGGAAGAAGCCTCTCTCATCGGTTGTGTACGCACTTCCAAAGGTACCCCATTTGCCTAGGTCTGGATTCCACAGTTGGTCATGTATCAGCGCGCCACCAATGCCTTCTTTGCAGATGACACAGATTAAAGTTCCTGAGACGGGCACCTCTCCGTTGACCTTTGCGGTTGTAGGGGCAGTAAGGGTGAGCTCGGACCTCATCTGGTCTGCTGTGATCGATGGTATCGTAACGGCACTGGTAGCAGTCGAGGTAGCAGCTACAGGAGCCGTCTTAGATGCATTGTTTATCGTGGTATTATTTTGCGTGGTTGATGTGGTACATCCCGCTATGAGTACTGTTGCCAGCAACACAACAGCCATCACTGCGGCTAAAAAAGGCCGTCTCAGATTTCTTGCCCCCTACTAAATAGATACGTGTAATGCGTACTGAAACAATAAATATGTTGCTAGCTTCTGTAAATCTGAACGTTACGTGTCTACCACTTATAGGTAGAACAAAAAGTGATTAACCACCTGCTATGTCTGGATGTTTGGACTGAACGTGAAGGAAGCATTAAAAATGCAAAAATTGAAGTGCGCAATTTAAAAATTGACATGGTGAGAATCGTTAATGCGTCCATTCAATGCCTGAACCACCATGTTTGAGAGTACACACTAATTTTTGCAACTGACAGATGACATCCTGTGCCATCATAGCTGAAAGTGTTGTGAACGTCCGTATTTTGCACCTGATAGTCATCCCCCTATGTCTGGAAATGAGTCCGTTGAGAAGGAATTAACTTATACCCCTTTTTATCATTCATATATCCGATGATAGTGGTAATTTCAATCGGCGGGTCCGTAATAGCGCCGACGCTTGACGCTAAAAAGTTCATCGCGTATGCCGAAGTGATAAAGGAGATCGCAAAGAGCAACACTGTACTTATCGTAACGGGAGGAGGGAAAGCCGCGCGCGATTACATCGGAGTCGCCCGCTCAATGGGGGCAAATGAGGCGGTCTGCGACCTCATTGGAATATCACTCTCACGCCTCAATGCTAGGCTCCTGATCTCCGCGCTCTCGAGCGTGGCCTTCCAAGACATACCACACAACTATATGGAAGCAGAGAACGCCATGTCTTCCCATAAGGTGGTGGTGATGGGTGGTGTGACTCCTGGACAGACCACTGACGCCGTTTCTGCGATCCTCGCCGAATATGTCCAAGCGGCTCTCCTTATAACGGCGACATCGGTTGATGGCGTCTACACAGCGGATCCACACCTTGATAAAGAGGCAAAGAAGCTCGATGAAGTAACGCCTGATGATCTTGTAAAAATTGTTATGTCGGCAGAGATGAAAGCCGGATTCAAGTCAGTAGTCGATCCCCTAGCCGCAAAGATAATTGAGCGCTCTCAAATTGAAACGGTCATAGTTGATGGTCAAAATCCAAGGATCTTACTCGATGTGCTAAGCGGTAAAAAGGTCGGCACGAGAATAATTCACAAGTCTTAATGCAATCCGTAGAGCTCAGAGTTAATTCTCGGGATCAATGCCATCATAACGCAGAGCTCCGTGAAATGAGTGCGGTCGATTAAGCTCTTAGATAGATACCCTATTGCGCCCATCTTCCTGCCAATTCTCTCTATTCCAGATAGCTCTTCCATAATACTGCCTACTTCTTTCCCTTTTTCTATACCCTCAAGTACCACTTCTGGGTAGCTGAATCCAGGGGAGGCTCCAATAGTATGTACGCAGCCATCGAAGATCGAGCAAATCTGAACGTCGAGTAACACACCAAAAAAATCAAAAATGCCAGATTCTATTCCTACGCCGAAATCTGCGTCTTTTAATAACGCAAATGCTCGTTCACCCCTATGTCTGGCACCGGTTATTACTTCGTGTCCGAAAGGTTGTTCAGGTACGGCGGACTCGACGTTTGCCATCAACACGTCGACCATGTCGTACACCTGTGCGAAGATATTTTTCACCGCTTGCATCTTCACCGGGTTTTTCGTCCCAACTGACACCCTCATAGAAGTACCCCATGTTCATCTATTTCCCCCCTGCATATCCGGGCGGATGAGATCGGCTTTCCATCTTGCGCCAGCACCAAATCAACAACAATTATCGTGATGGGGGAGAGACCATGTGTTTTCCGAATGTCATTAATTCGTTTAGCGGTGCTGAGAGTCTCTGGCGAGACCACTATGTAGTCAAATTGCTCGTGTATTGATGGCCCGTACGAATTCTCAAGCTTCATGATCACTGGCTGAATTCCAATCTCATCTCGCACAAATATTGTGATGGCCTGCCTGCGCGCTTCGTAATTGTGTATGAAGTGGTTTTTCTCCCTCGCCATCTCGTCCGAGGTTAGTCCTATGACCACATCACCAAGGCTGTAAGCCTTTTTGATCAGCGTCTTATGGCCATCGTGGAGGATGTCAAAGGTGCCACCAAGAGCAACTTTAGCCATATCTTTTATAAATGAAGTTTATTAGATTCTTATTCAATAGTTCGATAGCAGTTTTACTAGTTAAAGTTAATAGAACATTAGATCGAGTATGAACCGCACGTTTGAAGGCGTCTATATTGCACCTACCGCAACGGTAATCGGCGATGTTGAGATCGCTCCCGATTCGAGCGTGTGGTTTGGTGCGGTGATTAGAGGTGACGCGGCGTCAATTAAAATAGGCCGACGGACAAGCGTACAAGATGATGCGGTAATACATGTAAGCGAGGGTGTTGGTACGGTGGTGGGTGATAACGTGACAATAGGGCACGGCGCGGTTATTCATGGCAGCAACATAGGGGATACCATCCTTATTGGCATCGGCGCCATCGTGCTTGATAATGCGACGGTAGGGACGGGCTCTATCATTGGCGCAGGGGCGGTTGTGACTGAGGAGGCAGCGGTACCCCCACGAAGCCTCGTACTTGGTGTGCCCGGCAGAGTCGTAAAAAAAGTAACATCAGAGCAGATTGAATGGATAAAGAACAACGCAGAGCAGTACGTGCAGTTGGCCCGGCATTACATGACGTTAGACACGGTCGATCACTCCACTCTTTGACCGTTACCGATCACTTGCGTCAGCACATAAAGAGCTTAACTTTTATCTTAACTGCGCACGCTGATTCCGCGGTCTTTTAGGTATTTCTTTACACTTCCTATAGATATCTCTCTGAAGTGAAAGATGCTTGCAGCAAGACATGCGTCAGCTTTGCCTTCTGCAAATCCCTCGTATATGTGTTCGAGCGTTCCTGCGCCTCCAGATGCGATCACCGGTAGGTCAGTCGCCTCTGATATTGCTCTCGTTATTGGAATATCATATCCGTCTTTAGTACCGTCCCTGTTCATGCTGGTAAGGAGGATCTCCCCGGCTCCGCGCTTCTCACCTTGGATCGCCCACTCGATGGCATCGATTCCTATCGGAGTCCTCCCCCCATAGATTACGACTTCATACCATGCAGGAGTCCCATCTTCGAGGGTGACTATGTGTTTTCCACCTGCCAGATTTGTATTGCGTCTACAATCTATGGCAAGGACAATACACTGTGATCCTACTGCTTCTGCTGCGTCAGTAATAAACTCAGGGTTTTTCGTCGGTGCCGTATTAATCGCTATTTTGTCGGCCCCAGCTCTCAACGTTTGTATAATATCGTCGAGCGTCCGTATCCCGCCGCCCACGCAGAATGGGATAAATACCTGATCTGCAGTGGCTTTTACTATATCAAGCATCGTCTGCCGTCTCTCGTGAGAGGCGGTGATATCCAAAAAGACTAGTTCGTCAGCCCCTTCTTGGTCATACCGCTTGGCGAGCTCTACAGGATCTCCTGCCCTCCTGAGGGAGACGAATTCGATGCCTTTTACCACGAGGGCTTGTTTATCTGTACCGAACTGCACGTCCAGACACGGAATAATTCGTTTCGTAAGCATTAACTAAATTTAAGACCTCTGTATATTTAAATCACGTTAGCTGTTCGTTTGTTCGGACACCTTTAATTGCTGTCGGGTATGGATATATCACCACACTCGCATATAATCCCTCCTTCATTCGTTTTGTTTTGTTTGTCTTGTCAGCACCGCAAATAATGGGCAACATCACCAGTACTGCTTGAGTGACGCGTCAGACTGAAAGCCATATATCAAGCATCAATAGTTGTTGCGATTTGCCATTCGACCGGGAGGCGCGTTGTGATCCTGCAACGCGCATAGAATATATCTGCTCTCCTACTGGCTGTATAATCGGAGTCTCGCTCCTATCTCCTTTTGTGATCGCATTTCGTAAAGTGTTAATACATAGCCCCCTCTTATTTTATGGGAAACGATCTGATGTACTTCAGGGAACTTGTAGAAGTTTTCGATGAATTGAGCTCGCACGCGTCGAGGCTAAAAAAGG
>CAYYMO010000164.1:0-35383 GCA_964472955.1 uncultured Methanomicrobia archaeon
GGACGACAAATGTGCTCTAATAGACAATACATATCCGGGAACCTCTGCACAAATGTGGGCAAGAATAAAAGATGCGTTCGAAAAAGAGAGAAAAAAGATCGGAATTGATGTAATCATTCAGAATCATATTGAAAAGGACCATAGCGGAGCACTGGACGAAGTTCACAAAAAGTTTCCGGAAGCACCTATTTACTGTGCTGAGATCTCAATTGACGGCGTAAAAAAACATTATCCTGCATTAGAAAATGCACCGTTTAAACCCGTCAAGACGGGGGATATGGTTGGTATAGGTGGTAAGACATTCACGTTTCTTCAAGCACCAATGTTACACTGGCCGGATAGCATGTTCACTTTTTTAGTAGAAGATGGGATATTGTTCCCGAACGATGCATTTGGACAACACCTTTGTTTCACGAAAAGATATGACAGCGATGTCGCCGATTACGTTTTAATGGAGGGGGCACAAAAGTTTTATGCGAACTTGATAACGCCATTATCTAAATTAGTCTTAAAAAAACTTGATGAAGTAAAGAATCTTGGATTGCTGGACAAGATTAAGCTGATTGCACCCTCTCATGGGCAGATTTGGACTGATCCAGCGAAGATTATCGAAGCTTATTCGAATTGGGCCGCTGGAAAGTGTCAAGATAAGGCAACAATTGTGTATGATACTATGCATTACTCAACCCAAAAGATGGCCCACGAACTCGCGGAGGGACTAATGAGCGAAGACATAGACGTGGCTATATACTTCTTACGCGAAGATGAAAGAAGTGAAATTGTTAAAGACATTCTTGACAGTAAAGCGGTTCTGTTTGGCATCCCGACGATACATAATGAACCTTTTCCAAGTATTGGCGACTTAATGTACTATCTCAAGGGACTAAAATTTGATAGGACTGGATTTAAACGGCTAGCATTAATCTTTGGCTCAATAGGATGGACTGGCGGCGCAGTTAAAACTCTTACTGAGGATATCAAAGCGTGCGGATTTCAGTTGCTAGAAGGATACGAATTGCGTTTTGTTCCCGCAGAGGATGAACTACTTAAATGTTATGAATTAGGCAAAAAAGTTGGAGTGCAGATAAAGGCCATATAGGGAAGATCGATATAGATCAATCCATCTAGCTAGAACTATACAATGGAAGGTTCGTAGAATCGATTTTTTGCGTGAAGTTTCAATTTCAATTTAACGCCCGCATAGTAAAACAAAATCGGAGGTTAATAGTGTGGCCGAATTACCTGATACGACCAATTCTGCCGAGTTTGTCGTGAATGATATAGATGATGTGTGGAAATTATGGGGGATCCATCCTCGTTGGGGTCCGCAGTGGGAATATCTCAGTGAGTTTAAAAATGGACAACTGATGAAAATAACTGGGAGAGTGGGTGATATCTTTAGAATAAGTCTATCCGGGTTTGATTATCATATAGTCACTATTGATGAAAAAAACAGCCTCAGAGAGATTAACCATATCACGTTTGAAAATTTCGTCTATTCAATCTCTCGCAAGTGGTATAACATTTTGAATAATGCTAGCTTGTTCTCACAAGGATTAGCAGAATATAAAACAGATTAAACAGTTTGAGCGTTAATGATCAACAGCTGACATCCTAAAACTTAAGACGTACATAAGAAAATTTAATGTGGTGCAGGTATAACAGAATGAAATGCAGCTACAGTGCTTACTTGCCCAATGCCTCCTTCCTTATTTCGGCCATATCCTTCAGTAAGAATGCATCGTAATCCCGTGGTTCAATGGTAAGTGATTTATTAAAGCAGGCTATAGCCTCGTCATAGTTACCTAGTCCAAGGTAGAAGCAACCGAGGTTATTCCATGCTACAACATAGTTAGGGTCAATCTGTAATGCCGTTTTTAAGTCGTTCATCCCCCCCTCATCAAGTCCGAGTTTGAACTCTGAGAGCGCTCGTGCGTTAAGGGCTTTTTTGTTTGTAGGGTCAACCATAATTATTTCATCTAGAAGTCTTTTCGCTGCTTCAAACTTTTCAAGGCTATTGAGGGAAATAGCCTTATTCAGCTTGATGTCAAGCGACCGAGGTCTCATTTTTAATGCCTTATTGTAGGATTCTATGGATTCACTAAATTTATTAAGGCCAAAAAATGCAAGCCCCTTGTTATGGAGGGCTCTAACATTGTTAGGATCCAATTTAAGAGCTTTATCGTAGTGAACGATTGCATCCCTGAATTTTCCCAATCTAAAGTTTCTATCTCCAGATTCTACTAGCTCAGATAGCGTTGTACTGTTGGGATTACTCCCTTTTTTTAGCTTATCGATTAGTCTCATATTGTGAGCACTCCAGCAGGCTTTGTTTAGTGGTAGATTGGCCAACCTTTGTAGCTATTTATAGCCTTGATACGATAATTATATATCCCATATCATAGTCTATCACATCGATTAAAGATGAGTGCTTTTCTAAATGAGTGCTTTCTGTCACACAATTAACAATCGTCTCAGACTCATCATATGGCTCGTCCTACAATGCCTGCGAGTACGATAAATTAGAAAAGAAATGGCAAAGGGGGATAACTACGAACTTCAAACTGACTAACGTTAAGCACCCTGAAAGATGGGTTATGCTATTTGTTATATTTGTCATTGCTCTTTATATAAGAATACAGTTGCCATATGCGAGCTCCATACAAGGAGGACACATTGTAATATCCGATTTCGATCCGTATTATCACCTACGAATATTAGAATATACAACAGCGAACTTTCCCCATGTCCTTGCCTTTGACCCTTATATAGATTACCCCAATGGTTTCTGGATCGGATGGCCCCCACTCTTTGATTTCCTCGCAGCAAGTTATGCCCTTGTGATGGGTGCGCTCTTTCGGGTGAACTATGAGGTTGGCGTTGCCACATTCCCAGCGCTTCTGGGTGCACTCTCGATATTTCCCATTTATCTCATTGCAAAGAAGATATTTGACTGGAAGACAGGTATAGTAGCTGCAAGTATTCTCACAGTACTTCCTGCTAACCTGTTGCGTTCCATGGTGGCGAACTTAAACCATCACATAGCTGCTGAAGTGTTCTTTCCTTCACTCATACTGTTGTTTTTGATGTTGGCATTACGGGGTACACTTACCTTCGATTCTATTAGGCGATTGCAGTTGAGTATTGAACAAAAGAAGACCGTTATTTACTCTGTACTTGCGGGCATTTTCATAACTGCACTTCTGCTCACGTGGCTTGGAGGGTTTCTCTTTCTTGGGATAATAGGGATCTTTGCTATAATTCAATTTATCATATACCACATCAGAGGGCAAAACTCAGAAAATCTTACTGTCGTCGGCGTAACTATGCTGCTGTCGTCGCTTCTTACCTTAGTCCCAGTAAGTCTCACCACACATTTTGGAAGAGTGGTGGATACTTTACACCTCTCTCTCTTCCAACCGCTCATAATAGTGCTCTTTTTGGTGGCTTTTGGAATAATTGGTCTTCTTGCAGTGTATATGAAGAACATGCCAAAGATCTATTATCCGATAACAATAATCGGGCTTGTTCTCATCGGCAGTCTTGGTGTTTATGTTATAAAACCAGACATTGCGATATCCTTGTTCAGTGGATATGGATTTTTCATGAGGAGTGGGGTGCTACAGACAATAGCTGAAGCACAGCCTTTGTTTACGGACCAAACTGGAATTCAGCTCAACACCGTTGCAAGTTATTTCCAGCTGACGCTGTTCCTCGCCTTCTTTGGTCTATTTGCGTTATGCTATAAGTTCTATAAGCATCCTGATGAGTCTTCGCTTTTGTTTATCGTTTGGAGCGCATTAGCCTTTGCAATAACTATAGTTCAGACGCGTTTTACGCTGTTGCTTTCAGTAAATGTTGCAATTCTATCAGGCTACGCTGTAGTATGGATGATGAATAAATTCTGCAATGCAGCTTATCAGAAATTTACTGGTATTAACGATCTGCAGGAATTGAGACGCCTTTTCCAGCGTGAGGTGAAGTATACTCAAGTTGTCGGGGTATTCTTGGTCGTACTTTTCATATTAGCCCCAACAGTAAGTGAAACTACGTTTTATGCTAAAAACGTAGGCGACATCTCAGCGGATTGGCGTGAATCTCTTCTCTGGATGCGCGATAATACTCCTCAAACGTCAAATTATAATGTGACCTCCAGTCAAAAACCAGAATATGGTGTTTTAAGTTGGTGGGATTATGGAAATTGGATAGTGTATATAGGGCATAGACCAGCTATTGCTAACAATTTTCAGACGGGGGTGGATGACGCAGCGTATTTCTTCACAAGACTTAATGAATCGGATACGCTAAAAGTTGTAGAAAATCGGAATGTAAAGTACGTTATGACAGACTATGAAATGGCAGGAGGTAAATTCGCTGCAATAGCGCTTCTTTCGGGGGAGGGTGTAGATAAATTCTTCACTACCCAGCCACGAAATTATCAGGGAAGGATGGTAGAGCAGACGGTGCCAAATGAGCTCTATCAGGAAACAGCTGTAATAAAAATGCAATATGACGACGGAAATGGATACAGTCATTATCGTCTTATACATGAATCTCCAGGCACTGTAGGAACGGTTGGTAGCTCCGAAGTCAAAGCAGTCAAAACTTTTGAAGTCGTGAAAGGGGCGAAGATAACCGTTACTGGCATTGGAAATGCCACGCTATCACTTAATGTCACCACTAATCAAAACCGGACATTTAACTACACGCAATCAGCACCGATTAATGGGACTTATACTTTTGTGGTACCATATTCAACTGATGGTATGCCCTATGGGATTAAAACAGACAGCGTGTATACCATATCTGTAGGTAATTTAACAAAGACGGTCGCTGTTAAAGAAAGTGATGTGATATCAGGTAACGAGTTAAGAGTTGATTTCTGAAGTCTAAAGCTCCTCTCTTTCTCTACATAGCTTTCTTTTTAGTATTATTTAGTTCGATGGATTCGACGGCTAGATACCGACCCAATTGTCGAAAGCGGATAAAATCTTCTAGTGCATCAATTTAGAAAGCTTAATTGTTGTTTTCCTACATTTTCACCAATAGGACCTATGAAAGACATCAAAGCGTAATGCGAAAAAGAGAAAGTGCATGGAAATCGGGTTGCGTTATCCGAATTAGCAGCATTAACTCCAAGAGACCTAGAGCCGCATAATCAAGTCATCAATGTAATAAACGGGAAGAGAAACAAGTCACGGCGGACTTACATCGATGATAGCACAATGGCCTTGGTTTGCGCCTACATATATACTAAGTACAGAAATCTCTGAGAATTGTGCAATCTTGGCATCAAAACAAACCAAATGAGAAACATCGTTAAGCGGTGTGGAGCTCTCGCTGGGACTGATATACATCCGCATACTTTCCGCCATAGTTATGAGATCCACCTAATACGAAATGGTGTCGATCTCAGAAAGCTGCAACAACTGCAGGTCATTTAAATATTCGGACAACTACTATCTATTTGCAGTTTAGGGACCAGGACCTGCGAGAGGTGTATAACACAGTTGAATTTTAAACAGCTGCCCTTAATGGGGAAATGCGACAGCACTAATGAAGCGCAACGTCTATAACAAACGCTTTAACTAGAATGTCTTGATGCGATAAAATAGCAGCATCACGATTAAATCTCTCTTGAGCTTCTTCTTTGCTAGTTTTTATAGCTCTCTTTTTGCAATCTTTTTTCGAGCATTTGTCACAGTTAAACCAACAGGCGAGGTATATGCCGTATTTACGGCTTTTCTTATTGAGGTATCGATTGACAAGTTGTTCCTCCATCGCCTTGTACAAATCTTCGCTCCAACAGCCTTTTACCTCAATGATGGCTTCTATGTGGTTATACTTCTCATCAAGTCGATCATCAATAGCATTTACATATATATCTGGTTGTTGCCCTCTTCCACTCGATTTCCCCCTCTTTATTTCAACCTCCCTATTTAAGACAATGGGAAATAGTTTGAGATCCCTCTCTAAGTGTTTCTTCACCCAGTCAGAAAATTCCTGTTCTGTCTTTGGGAAATACTCGCTTTTTTTACGTTCATTCTTGCATTCATTCCACAAAAACCGCACGGTAGGAGTAGTTTCATCCTGAAGTTCTAATTCTAAACTTTTCAATGATTCAATTAATACGTCTAAAAGCTGCTCACCACTATCGACTAGCCGTGCGTGCTCATTTCGTGCCATAGCGAGAATGTCTTTTGGCCCAGGCGGCATCCAATTCTTGTGATACATGAGCCTCTCAGCATGCTGTAATACCAACTGAAGCCACGGCAAATTAGGTAACTTCGAGACGATGTTTCTTATCGATTCCACCGCTGCGAGAGTACCGCGTTCCTTTAGGATATCCAAAATTCGATCTCTAAATCGTGCGATAGTATCTCTAGGAGTTCTCCAAGCAGATTTGGGATCTTCTTCATGTGGGTATTGGCGTTCAAACCAGATGTAAAGATCAGCGAGTTGTTTTTCATTGAGGTTCGTAAGGCATTTGATGCTACGCAAGCCGACTCTTTCTGTATCCATCAGAGATTCTATCACATCTCGACCGAATTTTGGCTTCCGCTTCATTACTGACCATACAAACGACCAGCGAACGTTTTCACTATGTGTGAACCAAATTGCTGCAGCTTCAACCGTTTTAGATCTTTTCGAGCCACGTGGAAGAGATGACGGAATT
Source organism: uncultured Methanomicrobia archaeon (assembly GCA_964472955.1). Lineage (GTDB taxonomy): Archaea > Halobacteriota > Bog-38 > Methanoflorentales > Methanoflorentaceae > DASPRZ01. Next base: position 6,677 of record CAYYMO010000164.1, read on the forward strand.
AGAAACTCAAAAAGCTCTTTGCTTTCGTCAACTAGATGGTGCAAAAGAACATCAAGAATACGTCCCATAGCTTTGGGATTTAATTTAGGGTTTTTAACTTGTATTAACATAGCCTTCGACAAGCGTTCATCCCAACATTCTTCAAGCTTATCGATTATGTTGGAGAGCTCAACGATTACGATTGGTCTTTGATCCCTATTTGCAGCTTCAATCAAAGCCTCCAAACTTTCGATGATCTCTTTTGGTGCATAGCGGTAAGCTTGACATGCAATCTCATGAAGTAGTTCCTTATTCTGATTGTATAATATTGGATAGAAAATAATAGCAGGAGCCCACTTTTTCCAGATATCGACATCTTTTAAGAGGGGAGATTCTCGATTCTTGTGACATTCAAGTAAGACTGCTTTTAATCCCGCCAAAGAATTAAGGTTCCAAGTATAGTTCAAGCATTCATTTTTATTCGGGGCTTGGTATAACAGGTATTTTTCGGCAGCCTTTACAATCCTTGACTTAATTGTCTCATCCGATGCGTTCCAACCGTAAAGGGCTGTTACGTCTGGATTCGACCGGGACCTATCTCGCTCAAAGTGTCCCATATCTGGTTCAAGTGCCATTGCATCAGCCAGATACACCCACGCTGCAGAGTTACCAGACTCACTTTCGTCTAAATATTTGGAAATATACTCTCCAGGAAAGGGAGTTGAAATAGTATGACCTTCGAGCTGCTCAGGTTCTTGTGTCTCCAAGTGGTCTCTAGGCGTCTGACGTTCTTCTTGCAAATTATTTTCAATCAGACTGAAAAATGACTTGAATCTCTCTGAGAGGATGCTATCCTCTTGGCTGGCAGTTCGAAGAAGTTCTGTTTGGTTATGATCTCGCCTATCAAAACTCCAGAACATTAATTGTGCCAGAGCTGTTTTTACGCCTTTCGAGGTCGTGTTGCGGTAATACGTCAACATCCACTGGACATCTTCAGTTGAAAGTAACGGTGTTCTTGCGTGTATTGACCACGAAGTTCTAATATCTGAACGTGAGGAGGAGACTTCTACAAGCTCTTGTAGCACATCTGGAACTAAGAGGTGTTCAAATGCTTGTAAAATAATTGCATCTTCAAGGTTTTCGCGCCAAGATGTTGCGCTCCTAGGTTGCTGTTGTCTGATCCACCTAAGCCCAGCAGGTAAATCTGATGGTTTTAAGTGCTGTAACAGATCGTAATAAAGGAACGAGTAATATGCGCCCATAAGAGCCATATCTTTTGGAGGTGTGAGAATACTGAATAATTCTTCAGCATCCATATGATCTGGCCACAGTGCTTTGAGACCAACGCCCTTCAGCCCGTCATCAGGATCCTCTCCAGCCTCTCCTATTGCCAACGGTCTAAGTCTTCCTTTGGTTTTACTATCACCAACTCGAACTACAGCATATCCTGCATTAATCCTAGTATATGATGTCTGAGAAGCATCGAGAGCGATATCTGCAAGGTCATCTTGGAGCGATTGTAACTGACATGCCTCCGCCACATCTATTGCGAATTGCCTTGCGGCATCACTTTTTGTTTTATCACGAATATATGGCCCAAGTTGCTGCACCAATTTAGGATGATTAAGCTTCCTGTAACGGGTTCGGCGATCGTTGTCGAACACGCGTGATCTTTTATCGTTGTATAACCCTAGTAAAGCATCAACTACGGCTATGCGATCTTGTTCCTCGACATTTTCCAAATCAACGCGGAGTAATACTTCAGGATCTACCTGTAACATCGTCTGGAGAATATTGGGATTCATTTCAGCAAGCCAAGCAGCAGTTCCATATAACTGTGGAACAAGCCTTTTATCAGTATCATCTGGAAGAAGTATCAAATCCTCTATTTGCTCTAATTTAAAGTTATGAACGTAGGAAGCTGCAAGAAACTCTGCATAAGTGCGGTGATTCCATACCGCGCGGTTCTGTCCGTGAGCGGAAAAAAATGCTGTTTTTAGAGTTTCCTTAATAACTCTCTCGCCGACTTGAAGCTCGTCTCCATCAATTTTTTCTTTACCGTCTGACAAGTCTTCGGGTGTTACTGAATCATCGGGAATATTGCAGGGATCTTCGCCGATCCAAATGGCTGATTTATTGCAGAAAATGGTAATTGCCGCAATACGAGATGCTACTGCTATATGTTGCTTGGCGGGTTGAGTGTGATGATCTTGCCCTGTACGGTGCGTATCTCTCTCTTTACAAAGGTATTTGCAGCTTCTCTCGTACAATTCAACCCGTGTACTAGGAAGCTGATGGTTATTTTGCCATTCGTTCAATAAAAACTGAAGTGTAACCGGCATCATTGCCAGTGGCTCTACACTCTTCTTTTTTACCTCACTTAAGAATGGATCAGGAGGAATGCCTTCAGACTCAGCTGCCTCTATGATCTCTTTGCGTCTCAAAGGCGCTAGCTGGCATACTCTTACAGCGGTATCATCTCCCGGACTCTTACAAACAATTTCCTTAATTTATCCTCAAGACTGCTATCCCAGTAGCCAGTTCTGCAAATAATGCGGAGATAAAGTCGCTCGATGGGGTAGTTATTAGTTTTAAGTTCTTTGAGAATAACTCTCCCAATATTGTCTATGTGAATTTGACATTCGTCCAAACTATCAAAGAACAAGTGTAGGTTATAACTGCCCCTCGTCCATGCGAGAAATGCTTTACTCTTGAATACCTTGGTGTTTAGATAATTTACATCATGGTAGTCTTTTAGATCTTCCCAAATTGATTGATCATCTTTTTCGATGCATTCTTGGAGTTTTTTGCATTCCAGTTGTAGTGAGGTGGTCTTGCCCACCCCTGGCTCTCCTAACAGGATCAAACACTTCGTGTTTGTCAAGGATTCGAAGGGTACGATATTTGGATGACACAAGTATTGTTCTAAATCACGATCGTGATCACACAGAAACCACTCGTCGGAGAGATCGATTTTATCTTCTCTCTGGTACCAAAATCGCTTCCAGTTGTACTTCCATCTTAACATTTTACATTAATTTTTACTGCCTAATTTTATAATCATTATTTCAAGTTTTATTTATGATTCATCCACTCATTGATTCTAACAGTTTTAAAGCTCTTACTTACTGCTAATAAGAGATTATATAGTATCATAGTGGAAATCTGCGCCTGTAACTATCATTGCAGTTACGTTGACACACTACAAAATATAAATACAATCGGATAGTACACAATTCTTAAAGAAACATACATATTCAATGGTTACAACGATGGCAAAAAGGCAAAAGAATCAAATTGTGCCGTTTAATGAGGATCGCTGGAATAATTGGATTGAATTGGCAAAAGAGAGTGATTATAAGAATATTGAAGAGGCCCCTCCACCCGTCTTTATCGACATGGAAGAAGACGTAATAATAGCCTGTTATAAGCTCATTAGGGGTTTTGAAATTGGGCGTGTTACAAAGGAAGAAATGCTCGAAAGCTTTGCCAAAATAGAACTCATTACGCAAAAAAAGATTAATACAGGGGACGAGGATTTAGATGATATACTAGATCTCGTACAGAGTTCTCTCATAGGTGCGTTCGCCTCATTTGAAAGCTATGTTACGAACTCTTTTGCAGATGACATAAAGGCCAACGATTTAATTAAAGAGGCTGTGGAACAGGAAAAGAAGGGCAATTTAGACCGTGCGCTTGAAATAGTTGGCAAAATCGGGGCAAAGATCATGGCTGGAAATTCGCTCAGTGAAGAGGCAGTCGTCGAGCTGAATGACGGCTGTGTAGCTGAATGGCTTGACGGCGTTGAATCGATATCAGCAGTTTTGATAGGCAATGTCGAGTACGATGATGGATCAGAAGAAGACGAATAAATTAGATTCTATTTGATTTGATTATTTGAACATCTTACATGTACTTATAGAATTGTTGCCGGCAATGAGTAAAAAAGTTAAAGGACAGAGTTGAGAACTGCTTCTGTCTTGCCAGCAACAACTTTCCATGTCCAATATTGTTCTAGAAGTGTGTAACCTTTTTTCTCAGAGTTCCTAGCTTCGCTTTCCGATAAACTTAAGAGTTCATTTAATAGTTTCCGCAGCCCGATGACGTCTCCAACTGTGAAAAATCTTAAGATATTTGAGTTTTGATCTACAAATCTATGCGGCTTTATGTCACTCGCTGCAACGAGGCACCCCGAGGCTAGTCCTTCAAGGAGGGTAACGCCAAATCCTTCTAGCGATGACGCTGAAACTAAGACCCTTGACCTTGACAGGAGCTCCTGTTTCTCTTTTTGTGACACAGATCCGACAAATTCTACGTTTTTACGACCGTATTTTGCCTCAAATTTTTGTTTTAATTTACCCTCGCCGACTATAACAGTCTTAAGCTTGGTGTCTAAAACAGCTTCACAAACATGATTAACATTCTTGTAAGGTACATCGAGGCGTGCTATACAAATCACGTCGATATCTTTCTTTGCACTCCTGAAATCCTCTCGATGGATACCATTCCCAGTTATTCGTATTTTGTGCCGCGGAATCCAATACTGCAGCATTTCAAAACTTGAGTCAGAAACCGTAATGATTGCTGGGCATTTTGATGCATAGTAGAAGCATGCTCTCTCTAATAAGCTCCCCTGTAACCCCTTAATGAAATTGTCCGCTTGTAAATCCTTCCAAGCTGAAATGCCGCTCATGAGCGGTATAGGCTGATAAACATCATGTATAATCGGAACTACATGCTTTTTTATCCGTGCAAGTGACGTTGAATAAATTGGAGTAAAAGTCTGTGGAATTATCACATCAAATTCTTCATTTAAACGCTTTATTTTCCTCGAAAGTCGAATTACAAACCTAAAACCGTCGGATGCATTACTTGTGATCTTTTTGTTGTAAACTTTAACAATCTCAAAGGGAAACCTATCATCAGGATAAGTGGATCCAGGGATTAGTGAAGTGAGTATTGTTACCTCGTTGTTGCTAGAGAGTTCGCGGCTTATCGCGTACATGTGGTTCTCGCCACCCCCTTGCACGTTAAGTCCTCCCTCGGCGTTACAAAAGGGGAAAAGCTCGCTAATCATCAAAATTTTCAACGGCCCTACCTCTCTCTTGTGGCTCTCAACCACATTTTGGCAAATAATTAAAAGATCAATAGATATTATACTCTTTTAATCTATCGGAGCTTTAAAACAATCGTTGTTTCGTGCCATCATTTGCGAAAGCGGTTCTTTATCGCAGGTTGTAGGCCAATTACTAAACTAATGATCTGTAAACATTAAGGATTTTCTGAGATGTAATGTCCCAGTCATAATCGGTCACAGAGTCTTGTGCTGTCTTGGTCATATTGGTCTTATCTATTTTCAAAATAGCAGACTTTATCGCTTTAGGGTTAAGATCAACAATAAAACCGTTTTTTCCATTTGTAATTAAATCTTTGGCCGCATTTGCTTTAGAATTCACAGTTATCACGGGTGTCCCACTTGCGAGAGACTCAAGCGCGACTATTCCGAATCCCTCCCTAGTAGATGGTAGAACTAATACATCCGCTGATTTCATGAGGCCAATCAGCTCTTCATACGGCAATCCAGATTTAAAAGTCGCGTTTGTCCCAAGCTCTTTTGAAAGGCGTACTAACTTTTCCCGCTCCGGTCCTTCTCCTATTATTCCGAGGGATTTATTCCGAGGCATTGACCTTAGCAAAAGGTCCACGTTCTTTTCTGGGATTAATCTTCCAACGAACAGCACGTCATACATTTTTTCTGAAGGTTTGATTGAATTGATAAGACCCAAGTCAACGCCATTTGGGATGACAGTAACGTTTTTTACGAAACGATTTAGGTCTTTTTCAGTATTTTTTGAAACTGCAATTATTGTATCGGCCAGCTTCATTGTAGATTTTTCTACAATTTTGCCTATTAGTCCACTTCTGCCGAGATATTCATACCAGTAGTCACCCCAAAACTCGTGCCAAGTAATTACCAATGAGGCATTTTTTACTTTCGCAACAAGCCTCGACGGAAAACAGTGTAAATAAGGAAACTGATTACAATCTATAACATCTAAGTCGTATTTGAACATCGGCATCAGGCTGAGGGCAAATTGAAGTGCTTCACTGAAAGATCTTTTTTCACCTGAATAAAGTTTTTGAGGTTTACAAATGCCGTGAATGTTTATGCCATCGACGACGATATCGTCGTGACCCGTCCACCATTTTATGCCGAAAACATGCACTTCATTATCTGTAACAAGTCGCCTACTCACTTCATAGATTCGTTTTTCTGCACCACCCTTAACAAATGGATATATAACATCTGTGACATAAGCGATTTTCATTTGACTGGCTACGATCGTCTTAAATTCGTTAGAATAATGTCCGCCAGCAGGCCAAAAAGCATTATTTGAAGGCCCACGACTATGAGAAGCACCGAAAGAATAGCTCCGGCGAACCTTGTTACCACTCCAGTTTTAATCCATTCGATGAGGATGTCAATCCCGAAGCCGAATCCAATAAGCAACAGTATCAATCCTATAGGCAGAAATATTACGATTGGATTGTAGTCCCTCACGAGGCGAATCATCGTGTAAACTATGTTAATAGCATCCCTATAAGGATTTAGCTTAGCCGCACCAACGCGCACTCTGTATTTTATCGGAACTTCGATTATTTCGAGTCCTTCTTTCCTCGCCTCTATTATCATCTCAGTTGCGAATGGCATTTTTTGTGATTTCATTTTCAAATTCTCAAGCGCCACTCTGGTTATTGCCCTCATGCCAGACTGCGAATCGGAGATGGGAGTGTGATACAGAAATCTGATTAGCGAGGTCAATACCATATTACCAAACACATTCCTCTTGCTCATAGCTCCTTGTTCTATTGCAGCAAAACGATTTCCGATGACAAAGTCTGCCCCCTCTTTTATTGGCTCAAGGAGCTTTGGAATATCGTGCGGGTCGTAGGAGTAATCCCCGTCAAGCATTACGATTACATCTGAATTTCTTTCCACTTTCTTAAATCCCGTTATGTACGCATTTCCATACCCTTTTCCATGCTGGTGAATTATTTTCGCTCCGGACTTGGCCGCTCGTTCTGAGGTGTCATCTGTAGAATTATCGACAACTAATACCTCCACTTCATAGCCTCTCAAAACGCTAAAAACATCTTTTACCACCACCTCAATGGCCGGCTCATTCATGGTTGGGATCACGACTGATATCTTCATCATTCAAAATCTTTTTCCGTTATTAACTGACGTGCGCGCATTTAAATGCGTATTTCTATCGTTGATTGATTTTAATGTATGCATAAGCTTGACGGATCTTATTTAAATGATCTGACGATAGGCTGCAGTTAGTGCTGTTTTACGTTAAATTTGCTTGCGCAGATTTTATACGATTTCAGTAAACAGGCACTGCTTTTTTAACACAGTTGGAGACTTACTCATATTAACTACGGTGATTATATAGAATTAATTGTCGAAGTATGGCCAAAATCTATGTAGAGACGTATGGTTGTGCATTGAACCAAAGTGAAATGGAGTATTTAAAAGACGCACTACAAGATTATCAGTTCGTCTATCGTGCCGAAAACGCTGATATCTTACTGATAAACACCTGCGTCGTTATTGAATCTACAGAAAAAAGGATGTTTAAGAGAATTAGAGCCCTCTATGAACTGTGTCAAACTGATAAAGAACTTATAGTTACTGGATGTGCCTGTAAACCATTTCACGACACAATAAGCTCAAATTTCCCCAATGCCAGGCTGATGAAATACGATCAAGTGCCTCAATATATTACTTCATTTTACAGGCCTGGAGCAAACGTGACTAAAGAGAACAACGTCAGAGCATCTGTAAAAATCGCTGACGGTTGTAAAGGATTTTGCAGCTATTGTATTGTACGACTGATTAGGGGGGAACTGAAAAGCAGGCACATTGATGACATCGTAAAAGAAGTCGAATCAAAGGTGGAAAAAGGCGCTAAACAAATTCTACTCACAGGCCAGGACGTTGGCGTATATGGCTTAGACAAAGGTTTGAGACTCCCAGAACTTATTAACGCCGTAACAAGCCTTGATCGAAACTTCATAGTTAGAATTGGTATGATTAATCCGTCAGCTCTTGATGACATTGTTGATGAGCTGATTCACTCATTTAAAAGTCCTAAGATCTACAAGTTTTTGCATTTGCCGGTACAGTCAGGCTCCGCGAGGATTTTACATTTAATGGGCCGAAATTACAGCCTTTCGCACTTCATGAACAATATAGCTAAAATCAGAGCGGAGTTCAAAGATTTAACGTTATCGACAGACTTTATAGTCGGATTTCCGTACGAAACAGACCATGATTTCAAATTGACGTTAAGTCTTTTAAAACGGTTGAAACCTCTTAAAGTGAATATCACAAGGTTTTCAAAACGAGAGGGAACCGATGCGTATCATATGCCCCAAATTCCACACGGAAAGGTGAAAGAGAGGTCAAGAGCACTAACATTGGAACATCATAGGATAGCGTATTTTGAAAATAAAAAATGGCTAGGTAGAAAACTTAGCGCACTGGCAATAGAGAAAGGCAAGGGATGTAGTACTGTCCTCTACAACGACTTCTACAGGCCTATTGTTGTGCAAGGAGAGCTAAAACTTGGTTGCAGATATGATGTGATAATAAGTGAAATTACCCCGACTTACTTAATCGGCAATTTGACTGCTAATTTTACTCAAACTGCGATAATCGAGGCTCATTGAGGAAGACAAATGAATAATGATTTATATAATAAGAACGATTGTTTACGGTATGCGTGGCCCCAGATATCGCGTTAAGCTTGATTGGCGAACCTTTGCGATCATTTTTGTAATTTCCTTGATACTCTACTTACTGCCTTATGTAAAGGATCTTCTTGTTATCACCGCTATCGCAGCAGTGTTCTACTTATTTATAAAGAGCTTGTATTGAGCGTATTAGTAGATCAATTAACGGATGGATGTTCGCTCCGGTGTAATTGATTCATGCGTTAACAAATATCACTTGTGGCATCCAAACCCTATATAAAGCATTTATATACTGGCGTTTACCTACTGTACGTCATTCCACATCTGGACTAAACACGGGAAATAGGATATTGCTTCTTTACGCGGAAGGTACGAAATGCGGCTATTGTTAATTCATTCAGATTTTATGGAATATGAAGTGAAGAAAGGGACTCGATATGCTGAAAAAGTTGAAGACTCCCTGAAGCGTGCTAAAATGGAAGATGTGCTCACAGCTTTTATGGCGGTTGAACAAGGCGATGATTATGATATTGATGCTACTGTTGAAGAATCAGCGGCTTCTATACGAGAGATAGCAGAAAAGGTTCAGACAAATAGAGTGATGATCTATCCGTATGCTCACTTAAGTTCGGAGTTGTCATCCCCGGAAGTGGCTATTGAAGTCATGAAAGGCGTTGAAGCCTCTCTTAACGGCTATGAGGTCATAAGAGCGCCATTTGGTTGGTATAAATCCTTTACGATAAAATGCAAGGGACATCCGTTGTCTGAACTTTCAAGATCCATAAAACCGGAGGCTAAAGTTGAGAGAAAACACGTAGAGCACGAATTTTACATTATGGGGGCTGACGGTAATTTAATGCCTGCTGCTGAATTTGTGACAAGGAACCGCGATCTGGCAGACATCATAATTTATGAGTTAGGTCTCCACGTTGCAAAAGACCTAGGAGTGGAGCCGCCTCACATCAGGATGATGAAGGACAAAGAACTTGTAGATTATGAGCCTTTGTCTGATGCTGGACATCTACGCTGGATGCCCAAAGGTAAACTCATACGCGACATCTTGATAGATTATGTTTATTCAATTGCAGTTGATTACGGCGCCATGCCTGTCGAAACGCCAGTGATGTACGATCTTGCAAATAGGGCAATTTATGAACACGCCAGCAAATTTGGAGAGAGGCAATATCGATTAAAGGCCGGTACACGCGACATGATGCTTAGATTTGCTGCTTGCTTTGGAATGTTTAGCATGATGCGCGATATGCACCTGACAAAAAATGATCTTCCGCTCAAGCTTTACGAACTTTCAACGTATTCATTCAGATTTGAACAACGAGGGGAAATTACTGGTCTAAAGCGTCAGCGGGCGTTCACGATGCCCGACATGCACACGGCGTGCAATGACGTCGAAGATGCAAAAAAGTATTTCGAGGAGCAACTTAAAATCGGTTTCCAATCCGGATCTGACCTTGGCATAAACTATGAAGCGATATTTCGAAGCACTAAGGAATTTTATAGACAGAATGAAAAATGGGTTAAACAACTAGTTAGAGACTTTGGAAAACCTTTTATCATTGAGCTTTTATCAGGTCGTACTCATTATTGGGTATGTAAGTGCGATCTAGCCGCAGTCGATACCTCTAGGAGACCTATTGAGTGTCCAACTGTGCAAATTGATGTTGAGAGCGCGACTCGATTTGACATAAAATATTATGAGATGGGGGTACAAGAAAGGCCTACGATTTTGCACACTTCACCTATTGGTGGAATAGAGAGGGTTCTGTGCTCCATTTTGGAGGCACAAGCAAATGAGAGAATTCCTACGTTTCCTATTTGGTTGTCGCCCACACAGGTGCGGGTTATCCCCGTTTCGGATAAACACCTCGCGTATTCAGAAAATATGGTAAGATCATTAAAAAGGGCCAAAATAAGAGCCGACCTTGACGACAGGGACGAATCACTTAGCAAGAAGATAGCACTTGCTGGGAAAGACTGGGTTCCCTATGTAGTAGTAGTAGGCGAGAAGGAAGAAGAGACGGGTGTCCTTTCCGTCACCATGCGGAAGCAAAGAGAGAAAAAGGCGGTATCAGTCGAGGAGCTGATTCATGAAGTACACAAGCAAGTCGGTAGCATGCCTTACAAACCACTTACACTACCAGAAAGGATTTCAAAACGTCCTAAATTTATATAAGTGATTGGTCCGTTTTTGAGTTTGCACTTCGGTGAGCATCTCTCGTCTATTAAGCGCGCCCCTCTAGCCTATCAAAAAGCAAGCATTTACTGACCATCCTCTACTCTATTGTTGTTTAGAACTCATCATCTTGAGCGTAGCTTCGCCCGATCTTTAGGGCTATTTCTGCCTTTTCAAGTTCTCTGCCGAGATATCCAGCGTGGCTGAGGCTTGAAACGAGCTCAAGGTCGAATAGGGCATCGAGTACCTCTTTCGCTGATGTTCCTTTAATTGTCATCTCAGAATCGTGGACTGCCAAGATATAACCATCTTTGATACCTATAATGAAGTTGCCATGTGGATCTGGGGTCCATTTTGCATGATCAAAACTCCTGACGTCAATTAACTTTCCCCTCGCAATGTCAAATTCAGGCCTTCTTCGTCTCTCTTTTACAATAAGTAGATCGATCCCCAAATCCTTTGGCGACCCTTTTCGATCTTTTGCCAGTAACATCATTTCAGAACTAGTTTTAAGTTCTCTAATACTGCCCCGGGCTTTATCACTGAACTCCGGCGTAAAAAGCACCGCGGCTCCGAGCTCCATTGCCATCCCAGCAAGTACAGCGTTTGCACCTATAGAATCTGCCTCTAATAATTCTGTAACGTTTCCAATTCCTACAAATAGCGGTATGTCGCCAATATCTCTTATTTTTTTATATTCCATAAGCGACGTGACGGCACCACATCCTATCGGATACAGGATTGGATCGGCCAAAATTTTCTTTATCCCGAAGCTCTGCGCAAGCTTTATAACTCTCAGAACATTTCCTTTATCTGGTAGCACAACAACAGCAATATCCTTCTGTGCGATTGTTGGACCGATTTTTTGAGCATTTTCAGCTGTTAGTGATAGAATAAGGTCCACACCAGCCTCAATGCCGACAAGTATTAGATCGGGATCTAACGTATCTAAGCTGATAGGCACACTTAATGGCCTGGTCACTCCTAGAATCTCATCTATAGCTCTTTTTACATCATCTGAAGTGGCTGTTAGAGGAATTCCAACGTCGATGATATCAGCACCATTTTCAATATGGTTCTTGGCAATTTTTTTCGCGTCCACATAGGGGGCGTTTAATATCTCTCCCAATACCTTCATCCTTGAATTGCCACCGATCTTGACGTTTCGTATCATAAAGTTACATGTGGCTCTATGCTCGAGTTCTTCGACCCGCTTTAACGCGTTTTCTCTTCTTCTCTCACATATGAGATTATCAGCTGGCGCGCTTAGAGAAAGTGAAACCTCATTGATAAGACTAACCACAAGACCCAGATCATAAGCTTGTTTTGGTCCAAGTGCAATTTTTACGCCGATCTCGCTGGAAAGTTTTTTGAAACCTTTAACATTTGTAGCTCCAGGGATTAATATTATGTCATATCTTGCGTTTGTCTTGCAAGAAAGCTCCAGATAATGCTTTTTGAGCATTGCTGGTGTCATAAAAGCTGCTACGTCGATATTTAAAACAAGGATATCTGCGGCGCCATGAACGGCATTTCGTACGATCTCTTCAGCTTTGCGTCCTGTTGCTATGAGAACTTTCAAATAGTTTTTCGCCCTGTTACAGATACTCTTAATATATAATATTACAATTGGTGTCTTGGTGAAACTTGACCTTCACGTACACAGTCGATACTCGCCGGATTCAGATAGTTCGATAGATGCAATTGTTTTGAGGGCCCATGAGGTCGGGCTTGATGGCATCGCAATAACTGATCATAATACGGTTAAGGGCAGCTTGGAAGCCGAGAAAGTCGTAAAGGATCTAAATCTCGATTTAATAATAATACCTGGAATGGAGCTCTCGACAAAAGGGGGGCATCTATTGGTCTTAGGAATACGAGATGAACTCCCGTCTGGTTTAGGCATCGGTGAGGCGATCAAAATAGCAAGGGAGAGAGGAGCGACTATAATCGTGCCACATCCCTTTCAAGTTCTTAGAAATGGGGTCGGAGTTCTAAAGGGAAAGAATATTGACGCAATAGAATCGTTCAACTCAAAATTCATCTTCGGAATCTCGAACTTTGTCGCGAAAACTGTAGCAAAAAAGCGGCAAATGGGGGAAACAGGAGGGAGCGATTCACATAAAGTTGAGACTATAGGGTATGGTTACACAATAGTCGATGCGAACCACGATGCTAGCATCCAGGACATATTAAATGCAATAAAAGACCACAGATCTCAGGCCGAGGGCGTAATGATATCACATTACTCTACAAATATAAATTCGATTACACGCCGTTTAAAGCGCGTTAACAAAAAGAATTAAATCAAATAAGACTTTGAATCATTATCGCGACACAATCTGTTAGTCTAAAGATCATGAGACGTTGCTTTGAGGCTATCCCTGTAAATGCTCTGAAGTGTGCTTGAGATATAGTCTGGTGTATCTAAAACACTAATACCATCCATTTTTCTCATCTTTTTAACATTCTCCGTGTCCACGTCTCGTATACAAAGCTCCACATATCCGCCCTTAATGGCGTTATACTCGCAAATGTCACGACATAATCCACAACCTTGACATTTTAAAAAGTCAATCTGCTCTTCAATGGCGTTATTTGGACAGTTCTCAACACACTTTCCACATTGCACACAAATTTCCCTATCAATGAAGTAGGGCATCGGGCTCTTGACCTTACCTTCGATATCGACGGGGACAACATAAACAGGAACTCCCCCCTTTATTCCGTGTGCAACTGCGTTAGTCACAAGTGAATCAGCGATACCGTGAACTATTTTAGCTACCGTATTTGACGTAGCTGGGGCTATTACTAAAGCGTTATAGTTGCCTTGCGAGAACCTCCCAGTTTTTGGATAGCTCCATCCCTGTTGACTTTCAAGTATTATCTCTTCCATATAGCCACCAGGCGAGATTGCCCCCAAAAGTTTAAAGAGACCATATACTTGGGTTACTTCCTCTGCCGCCTTTGAAACAAACGTAGTTATTTTAACTCCATCCCTAAATTTGGATTTAAGGTTGGTGAAAACATCAAAGCTGTCTTTTAAATAGTGCCCAGCCCCGGTAATACCCCACGCAATTCTCATTTGTTTCTCCTATGTATACAAAAAAAAACAAGCAACCGTCTTTAGCTACCTGCCTTTTCCAAGTACTTCCTTAACGCACTCATCGCCTTTCGTTCTTCAAGCCCTCCACATTTTTTCACGAGATTTTCGTAATAATCGATGGTCTTTAGGCATTGGGTATCCCCAAAAACCATGTACCTTGTTCCGTAGACGGTAGCCTCAATAACCGCGTTAAATCCTCTACTCACAGGCCTGACAGATCTTCCTAAAATTTTCCATCTTTGCGCGGTCAGGTGTATCAAAGCTGTCTTTTGGTGTTTTTCTTCCACTACTGCACATTTGAACTCTAACCACGCATATGCTTCCTTCAGTATCGGCGCACCTTCATCTTCGTAAAAGTACTCCTCCTCAAGGTCTTCAAATGCGGCTTTTACGTACAACAGGGGGTTTGATATGAGGTTTGCCACTAACATTCCATTGTTTTTAACGTTTAAGAATGTATGAGTATTTTTGTACATTTTAATAAACAAGCCGCCTCTGTTGATAACTCCCATCGGAGCGGCATTGAACCTCTCATTCTTCGTTGTAGCTATGATTTCTGAAATCCCGAGAGGAAATTCGATTCCTTCCATCTAAAATCTTAGCCCTCCTAAAAGGGTTACAAACAATGATGCGATTATAAGGTCGGCAGTCGTACCCGGATTTATTTCTTTTCCCAAAAGATACTCATCAAACTCCGCCACCCTACCTGATATTAGCGCTCGTTTTGACATTGCCGAGACTTCTTCTGCGAGTCCTCCCCCAAATTTTTTTTCAATGAGCGTATCTGGTATATCTCCGAGCAGTGAAAGAAACGTATAAACTATTGAATCGTTGAGACTATGTCCAGATTTAAATCTCTTCTGCAGGATCTCTGCGCCTCTAAATGTTCGTGGGAATCCCTCAGTCCATTCGCGTGCAAGTGTGTCATTTGGAGTTGAGATCTCCATAATGTTGTATAATGTCAGATTTTCTTTTTCTATCACATCCAGTGATGCTGGATCCCGCACATCAAGGGTCTCTGTTTCTCCGACTCTCACGTTAACTCTACTAAATGCCTTGTAAAACTGCAACGCATCGAATACTGTTGTCTTCTTTACTACCTCTCCAACGTTCTTTCGCAATGCCTCGACGTCAGAACTGAGGGCCGCCGCCATGCACAGAGGGACGAGCATCAGTATCGCTCCAAAGTGGGCGTTCCCTCCCATCTGCCAAGCATCGCTCGCTTCGACCGCTTCAAGTATTAATCCGCCTATTGGGTACCCCCGTAACGACGCTGCTTTCTTGAACACAGCATATGTGCCGACTGCTGACCCTAAAAAGTGTTCATAACGTAAATTTTCAAAATCATGTTCTCTGTCGACATTTCCTGGTTTTGGATTTGCTGATACCTCTAAAAGCATTGCTAATTGGGCGCATCTTGCTATAAAATCACTGTCGTACATTAGTCTCTCGGCGTTCTACAAATTCCCTCTGCTATTCATTATCTTCTCTGCAAGCTGCTTCTTAATCTTCATGTATCCAACATCTGAAAGGTTAATTTCTTGAAGAGTGCTGTCTCTCCACGGGCAAGGCCGACTAATTTTACAGCACCAGACCATGCTGCCAAAGCAGGTGTTATCCCCCTCTCCGAGCTTGGTATCCATGAAGCTCTCTTTTATTTCGACGTACCTTTCTCTTGAGATCCCAGCTCGTTTAAGGACGTAATGTAGCGGACATTCTTTAACTGGCTGGCAGCAAAATGTGAGCCCTCTTAGGTCGCCACCAGCGCAGATGTGTTTAGGTGCATTATACCAGCCCGTTAGATCTTGGAGCTGTTCAATGCCAACTAATATACTCTCAACAGCACTAGGCCCTTGTAGCGCGACGCGGGCAACGGATACAAAATCTGCACCCATCGAGAACATTTTGTGAGCGCTGTTGTAATCCACAACCGAGTTGTTCGCTATAATTTTTATGCTCGTTGAATCTCTGACCTTTTTAATAATTTTCGATTCGAAATCCATAGTATCTATGTGTATTACGTCAGCTCCGGCACGGTCTATAGCCTTCGCAAGCTCAACGTCATTCACAATGCCCGCTCTGACTTTCACTGAAAGAGCGACATCTGTTTCCTTTATCTCTCGTATCCACTCAGTTAGTTTGGCAAGGTCAAGCATCATCGCCTCGCCCGCACCGATCTCCTTCATCTCAGATTGTCTGCAGTGTGCATTGAGTTCAAGCACTGCGCCTTTCTCTCTAACGAGTTCAGCTATTCTCAGCACTGGTTCGAGGGAAGCTGATCTGACATTTATCCCTGCTTTTTCCCCCGACGACTTCATAACTCCTAGTTCATTTTTAATGATGGCGTCAGGATCGTCATACGCAAATTCGTTTCTGCCCCTCTCGATAAGACTCTTTGCAGCTTCGATGGTCGCATCGTCTATGTTATATCCACCGAGCATCGCTAGTCCAACGTTACAGTGAATGGCAAATGAGCTACTTGTAATCCCTGCTATCGATGCCAGAATGATGGGGTTTGGAATTTTTACGTTGCCAATGTTAAGGTCAAACTTTATACGTCCCAACTATAAAACCTCACAAAAGTACGCGCTATTTTGCAGCATTATAAAAATACGTTGAAGGTCTTGAACCTCCGCCAATAATATATCATGCCTAATTCTATTTAATTTTGCTTTACGTTATTGTGTAAATTGAAGAAGCTAGAACAAATACCATTTTTGGCTTCCCTGCAAGAGTAAATTCAGATAAGTCTCAGAATATCCCTTGCAAGCAATTTGCTGTCTTCCGAGCCCCTCATCACCGTGTTTGTTCTAATTACTTTAATCTCTCGTCTGAACTCATTAAGGCCGACTTCGAGGTCATTTTTGTCAATTACTAAGACATCTAGAAACTCCTCATAAAACTTTGCTACTCCTGCAGAAGACGTGTCAAGCCCACAAGCTTCCATGAATTGCTTTGCAGGACCGCTAATTGGCTTAGAACCTATAATCGGACTTACCGCTATAACGAACTTGCGCTTGAGGAGACTTTTTGCTCCTTCGACGTTGATGATCGGGCCTATGCTCGATATTGGATTAGAAGGTCCTATAATAATTGAATCTTCCAATTTCATGGCCTTTTTAACGTTGTTGTTCATTGTCCCTCTGTCGTACTTCACGTTAAAAACCTTAGGAGAGCTTGCGTGCTTTATAAGATAACTCTGAATGTGCATTTCACCGACATCAGTAACGATCGTAGTCGGTACGGGGTCGTCAGTCATCGGCAAAACTTCCGCCCGGATTTTATATGACTTACAAAGTTCTTGTGTAGCCTCAGTGAGCTTCATACCTTGGGACATAAGATATGTTCTGTAAATGTGCGTTGCTCTGTCGAAATCACCTATCGCCAGGGGTTCATAATATCCCAGTTGGATCAGCTTTTTATATGTTAGGAAGGTATCCCCTCTTACACCCCACCATTTGTCGTCTATAATTTTTGCAAATGTATACATCACGGTGTCTATGTCAGGGCATACGAGATTTCCTGATACCCACAGATCATCTCCGGTATTGACAATTACTTTGATATCTTCTTCAGCAACTTCTTCCAACATACCGGAGATCAACTTAGGCGTCCCCGTCCCGCCAGACAAAAACAGCACCATTACACCAATAAACGATAAAGCGTTATAGAATAAATCAATATCTGGTACTCGATAGTTGATGAACGTAGTAAAAGATACGGTCCATGGTTTCATCAGGCTTGACGACCTCGCAATTTCTCTTATGGACACGCACGAGATGCAGCGGCTCAGAAGGGTAAAACAATTAGGTTTTGCCAATCTTGTGTATCCTGGAGCGAATCATACGCGTTTTGAACACTCCCTTGGTGTGTTACACTTGGCAGAGCTCCTTCTCAACAAGCTGAATGTGGATGTTTTGAGGGACATCAAGGATGAAATTAGGGCGGCTGCATTAATACATGATGTCGGTCATATGCCCCTCTCCCACTCGATTGAATCTGTCCTTCTTGAAAAATACGGCAAAGGCCATGAATATTTTTCGATCGATGGTGGTTTACTTGACGTAATAAGCGAGTTCGGCCTCGACAAGATGCTTGTCGAACGGTTAATACGCGGAGAGACACCGTTTAGCCAAATCATCTCAAGCGATGTCGATGTAGATAGGATGGACTATATAGTCAGGGACGAGTATTATACGGGCGTAGCCTATGGCACAGTTGATTATATGAGGCTCATTGAAGAAATGGACTTTATAAACGGTCAGCTCGTAATTAGTGAGGGTGGAATTCAAGCAGTAGAGTCGCTTCTTGTTTCGAGATTCTTAATGTTTCCAACCGTTTATTTTCATCATGTAAGTAGGATCGCTGAGGCAATGGTACGAAGGGCTATAATACCGATGGCACGTAGAGGAGTGGAACTATGGAACTTTGATGATAATGAGCTCCTGTCAGTAATGGTGCACGAGGGCGGTTATACACAAGAGATAGCATCAAGCCTTCTCGATCGACGCCTCTTTAAACGAGCACTGTATGTAAGCACTAAAAATTTAAGCGTTGAAAGAATGGCGGAACTTAGCTCTGCACAGGAAGAATTGGAGCATGAAATCGCGTGTAAAGCGGGATTAGACGAATGGCACGTCCTACTTGATATTCCAAATAGGCCAGAGATGGTTGAAAGAAAGGCAAAAGTATTAACAAACGGAAGTATAAAAAGCCTTGAAGAAGTTTCACGGCTTGTCGGAATACTTTATGATGCTCAATTTGATCAATTAAAACTTGGCGTTTATACGTTGGGGCAGCACAGGGAAAAAGTAGGTAAAGTGGCGAAAGAGGTGCTTGATGTCAAATAGCCAAATATCTTTGAAGAAAAATACGAGCGTTGTCGAATTGATGGCCATCGCACGCCAAATTGGCAAAGACTATCTCGTAACGCTCACGGGTGGTGAAAACCATATTGGAGCTGTAGCCGCAGGAGGGTTTCAAATTCGATCATTTTCTTCTGTTTTAACGATGCCGAATCACCGTGACGACATAATAGCTAAGGAAGCAGCCAATAGAATCTCACGAGAATTAAAATGCAATTGCGCGGTTGTAGTCGGAGTTCACGTTGAAAATGTCACAACGGCTGAGATAAATGAAATCGTCAGTGCTTCATTCACGCTTGTTAATGAACTAATAAAGGAGCTAAGATGAAAATCACGGTTGCAATAACAGGAGCAAGCGGGGTTCAATACGGTATTAGATTGCTCCAAGTACTTAAAAAGCTTAACGTTGAAGTCCACCTCGTCATAACAACCGCAGGAAAGGAGCTGATTGATATCGAAACCAATTATTCTTCTAGTGTAGTAGCTTCTCTAGGAACAAGAAATTATGATGAGATGGATTTTACCGCACCAATCGCGAGCGGCTCTTATGTTACTAATGGTATGGCCATCGTTCCATGCAGCATGAAAACGCTTGGCAGTATTGCAAATGGAATTTCGAGCAGCCTCGTAACTCGTGCTGCCGAAGTCTGTTTAAAAGAGGGTAGGACGCTCATTCTCGTCCCAAGGGAGACGCCTCTAACTCCTATTCATCTCCGCAATATGGTGAGAGTCTCTGAATCTGGCGCCACAGTATTGCCTGCCTGTCCTCCGTTCTATACTCGTCCCACTGCGATTGAAGCACTTATCGACACGATTGTTGCACGGATACTTGATAGGTTCGAAATTAAACACTCCATTTCAAACAGATGGGGTGATTGAGTGAGAGAATTTATTGAACGACTCAGAGAAGAAGCGATTTTAGAAATAATAAAAGAACCTGTCAGCCCAATTTTTGAAGCCGCTCGAATTGCGCATGGCAAAGGCCCAGTCCTTTTTGAAGACGTAAATGGCTCCAAGGCTGTTGTTAATCTTCTCAGCTCGAGACAAATTCTCGCTAAGGCGCTTGGTATAGGTCAAGCAGATATGATTCAAAAGCTTATTAGCGTGGAACCTAACGGAAAGACAGAAACAATGGAGTATAGTTGGGATGTGGATACCACTCCTGATTTAAGTAAATTACCAATTATGAAGTTCTTTGAGCGAGATGGTGGGAGCTATATTACCGCTGGTATCGTAGTAGCAAAATATGGTGACACGATGAATGCAGCAATCCACAGGATGATGGTACTCGACAAAACCTCACTGGCAGTAAGGCTCGTTCCACCTCGTCATACTTACTTAATGTATAAATCAAAAGTAAATAGAATGGAATCACTTGATGTCGCCATTGCAATAGGGGTCCATCCTGTTACCCTGTTTGCTTCAACTACAAGAGTTCCTTGCGGACGGGAGTTCAACTACGCCGCTGCACTAAAGGGGGCGACCCAGCAATTAATACCGTGTGAAAACGGTGTGTTAGTCCCGCCTGCAGAGTTAGTGCTGGAAGGACAGATCAGTCCAACTAGGATGGCAGAAGAAGGACCGTTCGTTGACATCACTGGGACGTACGACCTCGTAAGGAGTGAACCAGTGCTTGAGCTTACGAGGCTAGTTTCGGTGAGAGATCCGATATACCACAGCATAATTCCGGCAAGCTCAGAGCACTGTCTTCTTATGGGCATTCCCTATGAACCACGAATTTATAAAGCGTGTCAAGAAGTTGCAAAAGTGAAAAATGTTATACTCACAGCGGGGGGCTGCCATTACCTCCACGCTGTGATAAAGATAGAGAAGCAAACAGAAGGGGATGCTAAAAACGTCATTATGGCCGCATTTGCGGCGCATACAAGCTTAAAACACGTTGTTGTTGTAGACGATGACATCGACATTTACAATCCTGCAGATGTGGAGTTCGCCATAGCTACAAGGGTTAAGGGTGACAGAGATATTATGATAATACCAAATGTTAGAGGGTCTTCACTCGATCCGCGAGTTGAAGCTGATGGGACTACCACGAAGGTCGGCATCGACGCGACTGCCGTTTTACGCGAACATTGGAAGTTTCAGAGGGCGCAATTCTCCTGAATGTTCAAACTGTAGAGTCTGCACACTCGTTAAACTCTATGGGCTGATAGGTCTGTCTTCTTTGGGTGAATTGTTATGTGCGTTTAGAACGTAATATGTGAAGATCAACTTTTTAATCCTATAAACAGAGTATATATCGTGAAGACCCAGTTAATTAGAGAGGGCTCGACTGACGTATTCGTCCCCGTCCACGATCAAACGACTTCTTTTCCCCCATCATCAGCGTTAGTATTTTATAACCCAAAGATGGAGCTTGGCAGAGATATTAATGTAGCCTGCATGATGGCCTTCACCGACAACATGAATAAAGCAAGAGATTGTTCATATCTTGATGCGATGGCAGCATCTGGAATACGAGGGATCAGGGTCGCAAACGAGGCAAACCTATCCGTAACGTTAAATGATTTCCATCCACTAGCTCACAAATTAATTGAACGAAATGTGTGGCATTTAGACCTGAAGGCAGAAGTCACAAATATGGATGCGAACGTCCTTATGTCGCAAAGAGGATTCAGTATTGTCGATGTTGATCCATTTGGAACCCCTGCCCAGTTTATCGATGCAGCTTGTAGATCCGTCCGTAAGATGCTCTGTATTACGGCTACTGATACTGCACCTCTTAGTGGAGCGCATTTTAATGCTGGGATTAGAAGATATGCGGCTGTACCTGCAAACACCGAGTATCACGCTGAAAATGGTATTAGAATACTTATTGGTGCTGTAGTCAGAGCTCTCAGTAAATATGATAAATTTGCTCTTCCGTTGCTCTCACATGCAACCGCCCATTACTATAGAATTTACCTAAAAATAAGAAGAAACGCCAAATTTGCTAATGAGTGCATTGACGAACTTGGTTTTATTGCTTTCTGTCCGAATTGCAGGCACAGATCTCACCAAAAAGGACTTGCCCCTTCTATCAGAAATGAGTGTCCCTTTTGTGGGTTTAACGTAAAACTGTCGGGGCCTCTATGGCTTGGTAAGCTACATGACAGGAGTTTCTGTCAGGCGGTTCTTACTAAGCTTACTGAGGGACATTTTCGGACCAAAAGCCAATCTGAAAGACTTCTTAGATTATGCAGGGATGAACTTGATGCTGTGTCCTTCTATGACTATCATAAAATAGCTAAGGACCTTAAACTAGCCCCGACGCCGCTAAGCGAATTGATACAAGAATTGAGATGTAATGGATACCAGGCCTCTAGGACTCACTTTTCAGGTACTTCGATTAAAACAGACGCAAATATACACGTTTTGAAGGCAATACTACGTGAAATTTCGACTGAACGTTCGTGAAAGTGCTTAAAATCTCTGGAAAACAGCGTATAATGTTGATCACGTTATGCAATCAGAAGGTTAAGCATTGTTGTGAATTGGCCGCAGCATGAGAAGGCTCCTCTTGCGGGGAGTTTGAGTATAGGTTTCCTATGTCCATAAATATTAGAATTTATTCAGTTGTTTTGCATTTCATCGATTTTTTAATGAAGCACTAATTCAACCTTTGCACATCTGCACGGGACTGCCACACCAGAAGAACATAGTGTGATACTCCAGGCGTGTCCCCTTACTGCTCAGTGTATCTCATTCCTTCCGAATCTGAAAGGTTCTCCCTAAAGCAAATCGTAATTCGAGTTGTTAGAGGTTCGGGAATAAAGCAAAATAACGAACAATCCAGTAACTAACTGATAGTCTACATACCTATAGTCTTTCTTATCACTTGCGTAAATACAAGCGAGGTGAGCAGGTACCAAATGATCCACACAGGCAGGATGGAGATCGTGTGTGTATAATTGAGCGTTCCCAAGTACGGCATTGTTATTGTTCGTGATATCTCTGCGGGAAGCTGCGCGTAATACAAGAGATAATTCAGCCACCCGAACACTGGAAGAGAGAGTACGAGTATGTACGGCATTGGTTTCATAGACTGCATTTGGACATCCATACTAAGCTCCATGATCTCTGCTCTCTCTTTTTCCAACTTTTTAAGCTTAGCCTTATCACCTGCAAGCTGTGCCTCACGGAAAGCCTTTTGAAATTCTCTCATCTTGGTCTGTGATTCTTTAACTACACTTTGATCTACGGACCGATTCAGAATAAGCGATGAGTAAGCTCCTGTTATGACTGACATTATCAATATCACTATAAACAGGGGGATATGCCAGCTAGTCACAACAGGGCCAAGAACCTGGTTCACGCCGTGACCCACAGGTATCCTCAAGTACGCGTACACCAGCATCATGATGAGATAAACAACCAAGACTCTCGACATAGAGCCCGTCATAGATTTTTTTGCCATGTTGTTTCCTTAGTCCATCCCTTTAGATACGGATAATTAATCCGTCTACAATTATATAGGTTTTTGCGCGACGAGCAATTACCTGGTAATAAAGATGGAAGCCATATCTTGTCCGAATCCTTAGCGCTTTAACTGAAGAGACGAGAGAACTCAAGATATTCTCTTTCCAAAGGCGAACGTGGGCTTTATGTCCGTTACTTTAACCGTTAAAACTTCATCTTTTTTAGTATCTGGCACGATGACGATGAAATCATTTATTTTGGCTATGCCGTCGCCCGCTTCGCCTATAGTCTCGATCCGAACCTTATAGACGGCATTTAGATTAACTGGCACTTTTAAAAACTTCTTCCCGATAACATATATCTCAGCACTCTGCTTTCTTGAAGCTTCAGGATTAAATGCCTTCACAAAGCTAAAGTTCTCTCTCACCGTTTTTAAAAACTCATCGAACAAATCTCCTTGAAAGACTTTTATGATAAGAGCCCCACCAGGTTTCAAAATCTGTTTAGCTATATTCAAGGCTGAAGTAGAGAGTTCAATTGAACGAGCGTGATCTACACTCCATACCCCACTTAGATTCGGAGCAGCGTCTGAAATCACGACGTCAACTTTTCGCGCGACGTTTTGTATCTTCTCTATTGTTCCTGGATCGGTTATATCGCCTTTTATAAGTGTTATTCCGTTTATTGGCGTTATCTGTTGTATGTCAACTCCAATAGCAGTTGCATGTAAATCTTTGATAATCTGTAGCCAGCCTCCAGGAGCCGCCCCAAGATCGACAACAACGTCATCATCGTGTATAACTTCAAATCGTCGCTGTATCTGTTGGAGCTTATATGATGCCCGCGATCTATACCCTTCTTTTTTAGCTTTTTTGTAGTAATGATCTTTTCTAGATTTGTTTGACATTCTGATGTAACATTTTCCAATATAATTGTCATTCGATAAATATTCTTCAGAACTGGTTGGATAATTATTAATGATATAAATAGTAAATCTTAGAATAGTTCAAGCAAAATCAACACCGTAAGCACACATATGATTAACACTTGGGTTGAATTGGATGGATGGAAGGCAAAGTTAAGGTTTTCGGCGTGTCATTTCATCCCTGATCATCCTAAGTGCGGGAAACTGCATGGACACACGTATGCGGTAAGTATTAAGATCCTTGGTTCAAAAAATGGAGATTTCATTGTTGATTTTGAAGATTTAAAAAAAGTTGTTTCTCATGTATGTGATCAACTCGATCATGTCGTTTTGATAGCAACTGATGACGATGAGGTTGATGTAAAGATAGATGCTTCAGGCTCGGAAGGGCTTGAAGTAATTGTCGGAAAGCGGGCTAAGAGGTACGTATTTCCGAGAGAAGATGTAGTCTTACTTCCGGTAAAATCAATAAGTGCAGAAGACCTTTGCAGTTACCTAATAGATAAAATATGCGAACAGTTAGATACCAGCAACTTCAGCGAGGTCAAAGTGCGCCTTGATGAAGGATTGGGACAAGGTGCAGGATGTGCGAAGCGTTTTCTCTGACGTTACTGATTAGTTTATAAAGAACTGCGTAAGCCACCATTCCTGTTGAGGTGAATAAACTCGATTATGACGGTCTCTTATATGATTGCTTAAAGCCGAGGTGAGATTGATATATAAATGCGATTTTGCATTTTTAACAATTTTAAGGGCATCGAATATTAAATGCATAGACTTGAGATAGTTGTTTTCTGTTATTAATGGCTTCATACTCTATCGAGTCTTTGAGCTTCTATCAGCGATAATAATGCCACAGAGCCTCGGTCAGTTGGCTAACCGAATGGAAGTGGGAGGGGTGCAGTCGTACTATGCTTTACTAAATTTGTACTAGCTGAGTGGTAATTAAGTGTACGTCATTAATTCACTGAAAGCTCAATTTTTTTTATGCATAAAACCGCTCGAAGGAAGCAGTATCCGATCCAGTTTGCAAACTCGACGATTTTTTAGATAGGGCCCAATTTAGTAACCGATGATACCTCCTGGACTACCTATTGTTCCTTTACGTATCTTTTAAAGTAGGTCAGTGTAACTACGTTGAAGCGCGTTCACAGAGCCGAAACAGATAGTTTGTTCTATAGTTGTGAGTGGGAGTGAGAATGCTACAATGGCATTCAAATAGGAATATAATAATAATGTTATTGCACAAACTACACGGCATTATATGTTAAAATAATTATGTCGGCAAACACTGCATGATTGTCCCAATTTTGGGGAGTCAGTAATTTCGTTGGACTGTTGACAAAGTAAGAAGTGTTGATTCCATAGTAAACGAGTTCAGTTTGGAATGATTGGTGTTTGATAAGTGGCTAGAAAGGTCACCGAAATAGACTCGGTTCTATATTACTGAGATGGCAACAAAAAAAATTATACAAATAATTAGGCCGCGTGGAACACGAGACTTTAAGCCTGAGGAGATGCGAAAGCGTCGCTTTGTTGAGTTGCAGCTCAGACAGATTGCTGAGCTTTGGGGATATAGAGAAATTGCAACGCCTGCATTTGAGCCTCTTGAGTTGTTCACCGTAAAGTCTGGTGAGGCAATAGTCGGGGAGCTTTACAGTTTCAAAGATAAAGCTGGACGCTCATTGGCATTACGGCCTGAGCTGACGGCTCCGGTCGCTCGTATGTATGTCAACGAGCTCCAATCTTGTCCAAAACCACTCAAGTTTTACTACTTCGGCGATTGCTTCAGGTATGAACGGCCGCAGTCAGGTAGATATCGACAGTTCTGGCAGTTCGGCGTTGAGCTCATAGGCAGCACGCGACCCGAGGCCGATGCTGAGGTAATTGCACTTTCTCAAGCGATGCTCAAGCGCGTTGGGCTTGAAGTCGATATACACATAGGGTACCTTGACGTGCTACGCGCTGTCTTTTGTGAACTCGATAACGAAACGTGCGCTCTTGCCATGCGCTTAATAGACAAAGGTGACTTTGAGGGTTTAAAGGGCATTCCCAATGGTAATGCTGCGATCAAAATCATTGAGGGAACTGACCCCCTGAGTGAAGCTGAGACTGTAGCGGATATTAGCTACCTATTAACGGTGCTTGAGCTACTTGATGGCCTTGGCATAACCTATACTGTTGACTTTGGTATCGCACGAGGGCTTGAGTACTACACCGGCATAGTATTCGAGGCCTATGTAGAAGGTCTTGGGGCTCAGAATCAGGTCTTAGGAGGCGGTTCATACCGGCTAGCGCATCTTTTTGGTGGTGAAGATGTGCCTGCTATGGGATTTGGAATCGGATTTGATAGGGTGATAGCTGCAGTCGATGTGGAGATTGAAGAGCCCGTCCGAGTGATGGTAATCTCAACAGATGACACGCGTCGAGAGGCATTAAAGGTTGTCAGCAGAATTCGATCTTGCATCTCTGCAGATATAGATCTCATGGGACGGAAGATGGCAGCGCAGCTGTCAACTGCTAATGCTCAGGGCTTTGACTATGCGATCTTCGTAGGACACAGAGAAATCATGTCGGGAAATCTGACGCTAAGGGATCTCAAGACGGGTGAACAGGATTCTTTGACTGTGGATGAGATAGTGGAACGATTGGCTAGGGTAAGGTAAGATTCACTATCTCTCGGGGGTGATACAGCAAAGGTCATACGCACTTAAATATTATTGATGTTAAGCATCGTTTCAAAAAGCTCTCACGACGGCGCTCTGAATAACAGTCTGCACTACATCGAACGGCTTGGGCTCGCATTGGGCCTCGATTATTGGTTAGTGAAGGCGAGAAATCTTTACCGCCGATGATTTGAGGCTAAACAAAAGAGCATTTGTAATACAGCTTAATATGCTCTGATAATTATAGTATGAGTATAGCAGAATTTGTAAATATACCCAAGGCATTAGCAAACTCAAAAAATAATCTATATAAGCTCTAAAGGAGTCTTTGAAGAGAAAAACGACCCATCAAAGAGAGTAGTAGGTCCACCCTTACGCGAGGAGTATCCTAAGGAATGAGTAATATGAATAAAATTCAGAAGGCGCTTTCAAAGCTCGTACATCCCGTGACCATCATCACTGCCAATCACGAGGGTAAGTTGAGCGGTTTTATTGGGACCTGGGTGACGCAAGTCTCCTTCTCGCCGCCTCTTTTCATGGCTGCCATAAACTCACGTCACTACACGTATGAAC
Source organism: uncultured Methanomicrobia archaeon (assembly GCA_964472955.1). Classification (GTDB taxonomy): domain Archaea; phylum Halobacteriota; class Bog-38; order Methanoflorentales; family Methanoflorentaceae; genus DASPRZ01. Next base: position 34,164 of record CAYYMO010000164.1, read on the forward strand.
TTGTGAAAGCGAGTGGCTCTTTCGCGGTTAACGTTCTTAAATCTGATCAGGCCATTCTCGTAGATTCATTTGGTAAAAGGTCCGGCAAGACAGTAGACAAGTTCGAGAATATTGAATATAAGCTCGGAATAACCAGTTCGCCGATACTCGTTGACTGTGTGGCGTACTTCGACTGTCAGATCGTGTGGGAAAAGGAAGCCGGTGACCATCACATAGTGATTGGATCGATTGTAGACGCGGATATTAAATCTGGAGGAGAGGCTCTTGTAGAGTCTCCTTCGATGTATAAAAACGTATAGTTAACTCTATAATCTTTTACGCCTGTAGTTCTGGTACACATGTTAGAGCTTGACTTCAAGAGTGGTTTAATTCCAGTAGCCACACAAGATTACGTTACCGGCGAGGTGTTGATGATAGCATTTATGAATGAAGAGGCCTTTAAGGCGACGCTTCAAACGCGATGCGTTCACTATTGGAGCCGCACAAGTAAGAGAGTATGGAAAAAGGGGGAAGTTTCAGGGCATTTCCAATTTGTGAGGGATATTTTGGTTGATTGTGATCAAGATGCTCTTGTCATCAAGGTCGAACAGATTGTCGCGGCATGCCATGCCGGTTTTAAGTCTTGCTTTTTCAGAAAAATTGACGGTGAGTTCATTGGGACGAAGGTGTTTAATCCTGACGACGTCTACAAATGATAGCAAAATGTGAAGGGGGAGGAATTAAGAATATTGTACCTATGAGAAATTTAAGAACATTCACGAAGCATCTATCACCGTTTTTATAAAAATTTGATGATGTTTGTCCTTAACAGGTGTCCTTGTAGCGAAAATTTATGGAGTATGCATGAAGTACGTTCCGGATACGAGCGTTATAATTGACGGAAGGATTACAAAGCTCATTGAAGAAGGTGAGCTTAAAGGAGCCACGGTAATCATCCCAGAAGCTGCCATCTCAGAACTTGAGGCGCAAGCAAACCGCGGCCGTGAGATCGGATTTAGGGGATTAAATGAGCTTAAGGCTCTCGATGAAAAGCGTAGAGCAGGGGAGATAAGTCTCATCTACGCAGGTAAGCGGCCCACTCTTGAGCAGGTGAGGCTTGCGGGTGTCGGCGAAATCGATGCAATGATCAGGAAGCTCGCTGTCGACAACGAAGCGACATTCATCACAAGTGATGTCGTGCAGTCCGAGGTCGCTCGAGCGAAAGGCATTGATGTAATGTA
>CAYYMO010000165.1:0-3744 GCA_964472955.1 uncultured Methanomicrobia archaeon
AAGCATTGCAACTGGCAATGAGCAACAAGGTCAGAGTACAGAGTTAAGAACTGCTTCTGTCTTGCTCGCAACGGCTTTCCACGTCCAATATCGTTCTACAAGTGTGTAACCATTTTTCTCAACGTCCCTAACTTCGCTTTCCGGTAAACTTAAAAGTTCATTTAATAATTTCCTCAACCCGACAAGATCTCCAACTGTGAAAAATCGTAGGACGTTTGAGTTTTGATCCACAAACCTGTGCGGCTTTATGTCACTAGCTGCGACGAGGCACCCTGAAGCCAGTCCTTCAAGAAGGGTAACACCAAATCCCTCTAGTGATGACGCTGAAACCAAGACCCTTGATCTTGACAGTAGCTCCTCTTTCTTTGATTGCGAGACAGATCCGACAAATTCTACATTTTTACGACCGTATCTTGCCTCAAATTTTTGTTTTAGCTTACCATCGCCTACTATAACCGTCTTGAGATTGGTGCCTAAAACAGCTTCACAAACATGATCAACGTTCTTGTAAGGAGCATCAAGGCGGGCTATACATATCACATCGATATCTTTTTTTGCACTTTTGAAATCTTCTCGGTATATACCATTCCCGGTCACTCTTATTTTGTACCGTGGGATCCAATATTGCAGCATTTCAAAACTTGAGTCAGAAACCGTCATGACTGCGGGGCACTTTGATGCATAATAGAGGCATATTCTCTCTAATAAGCAGCCCTGCAACCCTTTAATGAAATTGTTCATTTGTAAATCCTTCCAAGCCAAAACGCCGCTTATGAATGGCATAGGCTGATAAACGTCATGTATTATCGGAACAACGGCTTTTTTTACCCGTGCAATCAACGTTGAAAAAATTGGAGTAAAAGTCTGTGGAATTATTACGTCAAATTCTTCATTTAAATGTCTTATTTCCCCCGACAGTCTCATTGCGAACCTAAACCTGTCGGATCCATTGCCTGTGATCTTTTTGTTGTAAACTTTGACCATTTCAAATGGAAATCTATCGTCAGGATAAACAGATTCAGGGATTAGAGAAGTGAGTACTGTTATCTCGTTATTGCTAGAGAGTTCGCGGCTTATCGCGTACATATGGTTTTCGCCACCTCCTTGCACTTCAAGTTCTCCCTCAGCATTACAAAAGGGGAACAGCTCACTAACCATTAAAATTTTCAACCGCTCTACCTCTCTTGGTGGCTCCTCACTTCATTTGGTTAAATAATTAAAAGACCAATAGATATTATAATCTTTAATCTATCGGAGCTAAAAATAAAATCGTTTTTTTTCGTTCAACCGTTTTGCGAAAGCAGTTCCTTTATCAAGGGTCTAGGTCAATTCAGGATTAATGATTTATAAACGTTAAGGATTTCATTAGATGTAATGTCCCAGTCATAATCGGTCACAGAACCTCGCGCTTTCTCGGACATTGTGGTCTTATCTATTTTTAAAATAGCTGAATTTACCGCTTCAGGGTTAAGATCAACAATAAAGCCGTTTATTCCATTTGTAACTAATTCTTTGGCTGCATTTGTTTTAGAATTTACAGTTATCACTGGAGTGCCACTTGCGAGAGATTCAAGTGCGACTATTCCGAACCCTTCCCTGCTAGACGGCAGAACCAATGCATCCGCTGATTTCATGAGGCCGATCAACTCTTCATACGGCAATCCAGATTTAAACGTCACGTTTGTCCCGAGCTCTTTTGAAAGGCGAACCAGCCTTTCCAGCTCCGGTCCTTCCCCTATTATTCCAAGGGATTTGTCTTGAGGCATTGACCTTAATAATAGATCGACATTCTTTTCTGGGATTAATCTTCCAACAAACAACAGATCATACATTTTCTTCGTCGGTTTGATGGAATCAATGAGACCTAAGTCAACGCCATTCGGGATGACGGTAACGTTTTTTACAAAATGATTTAGGGCTTCTTTCGTGTTTTTTGAAACTGCAATTATGGTATCGGCTAGTTTCATCGTTGATTTTTCAACAACGTTACCTATTATTCCACTCCTGCCGAGATACTCGTACCAATAGTCGCCCCAAACCTCATGCCAAGTAACTACCAAAGGGGCCCTCTTTACTTTCGCGACAAGCCGCGCCGGAAAACAGTGTAAATAAGGAAACTGGTTACAATCTATAATATCTAAGTTGTATTTGAACATCGGCCTTAGACTCAAGGCAAATTGAAATGCTTCACTAAAAGATCTTTTTCCCCCTGAATAGAGCTTTTGAGCTTTACAAATGCCGTGAATGTTAATTCCATCGATGATAATATCGTCGTGCCCCTTCCACCATTTCACGCCGAAGATGTGCACTTCATTCTCTGCAACAAGTCGCTTACTCACTTCATAGATTCGTTTTTCTGCGCCACCCATGACAAATGGGTATATAACATCTGTAACATAAGCAATTTTCATTTGGTCCGTTTATGATCGTCTTAAGTTCGTTAGTATGATGTCTGCGAGCAGGCCAAAAAGCATTATTTGAAGGCCTACAACTATGAGAAGCACTGATAGAATAGCCCCAGCAAACCTTGTTACCACTCCAGTTTTGATCCATTCGATGAGAATATCAATACCGAAGCCGAATCCAATAACCAAAAGTATCAATCCTATTGGCAGAAATATTACTATTGGATTGTAGTCCCTCACGAGGCGAATCATCGTGTAAATTATATTGATAGCATCCCTATAAGGATTGAGTTTCGCCGCACCTACGCGCGCTCTGTACTTTATCGGAACTTCGACTATTTCGAGTCCCTCTTTTCGCGCCTCTATTATCATTTCAGTCGCAAATGGCATCTTTTGTGATTTCATTTTCAAATTTTCAAGCGCAGTTCTGGTTATCGCCCTCATGCCAGACTGCGAATCGGAGATGGGGGTGTGATACAGAAACCTGATTAGTGACGTCAATATCTTATTGCCAAACACGTTTCTCTCGCTCATGGCTCCTTGTTCCATCTCCGCAAAGCGATTTCCAATGACAAAGTCTGCTCCTTCCTTTATTGGTTCAAGGAGCTTTGGAATATCGTGTGGGTCATAGGAATAATCCCCGTCAAGCATCACGATTACATCTGAAGTTCTTTCCACTTGTTTAAATCCAGTTATGTACGCATTTCCATACCCTTTTCCATGCTGGTGGATTACTGTCGCTCCTGACTTAGTCGCTCTTTCTGGGGTATCGTCTGAGGAGTTATCGACGACCAGTACCTCCACTTCATAATTGTTCAAAACGCTAAAAACGTCTTTTACCACAACCTCAATGGCCGGCTCATTCATCGTTGGGATTACCACTGATACCTTTATCATTCAAAATCATTTTCCGTTATTGATTGACATGCGCGTATTTAAATGTGCATTTCTAAGTCTTTCTTTGATTTTAACATATACATAAGCTCGATGGATCCTATTTAAATGATCTGACGACAGGTAGTTAGAGTTGTTTACCTTAAAACTAGCTACGCAGATCCTTTGAGATGCCGGCAGTAGCATACAGGTTCCATTTTTTAAACGTAGTTGCTTGACCCACGCATGTTAACTACAGCGATTGTATAGTAATAATTGTCGAAGTATGGCCAAAATTTATGTAGAGACATACGGTTGTGCACTGAACCAGAGTGAAACGGAGTATTTACAAAACGCGCTACAAGATCATCAGTTCGTCCATAGACCCGACAACGCTGATATTCTACTAATAAACACCTGCGTTGTTATTGAATCTACTGAAAAAAAGATGTTTAGGAGGATTAAG
>CAYYMO010000166.1:0-8151 GCA_964472955.1 uncultured Methanomicrobia archaeon
CTCAGGAAACTGCGTATAAGGGTTCGGGGGTTTCAGGCCAGTCCGGAGTCGCGGGGGTCGGCCGGCTTGATGATTTCCCGGAGAAGCACTGTCGCGTACTGTCCTCTTGAAAGGGTGAACCCAACGAACGCATCCCTGCCGACCGTTTCATAGGTCGCATCTCCCACAAGCAGGTGCGCGGGTCTGAAGCCGCCTTCCGCGGAGGTTTCCTGCATTTCCTTGATGTAGAAGTCCCTGGCGGAGACCTCCTCTTCCTCCATGACCTTCGATGTCAGTGCGTCGTACCTCGACCCGTAGTCTCTGTAGGCGTACCCCGCCAGCTGGACCATGGGGACCGCTCCCTTGTCTGGAGCCTCCCTGGCACCCCTCACCTTGGATTCGAGGGTTCCTGCTGCGCCCAGTTCGCCCCAGTTGTCGCCCCGTTCGGCAGCAGATATGTCCAGGTCACCGGCCACCGCGAGGCTGATTGCCCTGTTGAATATGTACGACTGATAGGCCTGGACGTAGAGCCTCCTCATTCTGACCGGGACCCCCCTGATTGCCCCGATGGCGTCTGCCGGGTCCTCTGCCAGTTTGAGGGCGACCTTCCGTTCCAGGTCTTGCCCCGCCGAGATAAGTTGTGCACCCTTCCTGAAGTCGCCTCCTACCATCGCTTCTCTTGCGGCTTTCGTTCCTTCGTCGTCGCCCTCCCTGGGTGTGATCAGCATCAGTTCGACGACATCGTCGAACCTTCGCTTTACCATCGCCCTCCCGATCGTGTGGGTCCCGACTCCTGAGGCGCCGAACCTCTGATACCCGAAGAAGTTCGGCACCATCTTCTTCCTCGCCAGGTCGAAGGCGACAGACATGCTCTCTCCGACATTGGGGCAGCATTCCCGCAGCATGATGGCAAACCTATTCCCTAGCACGGAGCCCCTCGTGATCGGGGAAGGAAGGTATCCTACCAGCCTTGCGTCGAAGTTCGGGCGGGTGACCTTGTCAGGTCTCGCGGACTTCGATGTAGGTGTGACATATTGAAGCGCGACCGCCTTCTTGTCCTTCAGCCCCCCATAGCTTACCCTGCTCCCCAGGGCCGCTGATAGTTCTCCTTCCATGTGCATGGTATCGATGGACCTCTTCTCGACTCTGTATACGGGGTAGAGGCCCGGTCGCGGTTCTTTGCTCAGACGGTCCAGCGAAACCACTTCCTCAACGCGGAAGTCTTCCTCGGACGACCTTACCAGGGCGGTGCAGGGGGGAGTCTTACTGGCATAGACCCACATTCCGAGTTCGTAATCGAGTTCGGAATTGGACTTCAAAGGAGCTTGAGCTTCCCCGTAACCACGTCGATCTCTGTGTCCGGGGCGGGACCGATTCCGAGGCAGGTTACGGTGCCGGGCTCGACCTGCGTCAGCCCCCTGTCCGCTACGAGGGCGGCGGGAAGCTTCGCGCGCCTGGCCATCTTGTACAGCTCGTCGAGCTCCGACTCGGATCCGACCTTCAGGACCACCTTCTTCTGTCCCTCAGACTTCCAGTCCTCGTACCAGCCGGGCCGTGAAGTGGATGTCAATTCGGCTGCCGAAAGCGATGCGTGGGCCGCCTGGGCTGCGAGCTTGCCTTTCCCCATGCCCAGGTCCGACCTGACGACGATGGCCTGCTTCACCTGACTTCGGATGAACGGTTATTACGAGTCCGATTAAGCCTTTGCAGCCGGTTTCGTTTCATGTCAGCCGATTACGACTTCGTGATAGGCGGCGGAAGTGTGGCAGGCCTCGCGTTCGCCGCCGAAGCGGCCAAGAGAAAGGCCTCGGTGCTGGTGCTGGAAGAGCACGAAACCATCGGGGAGCCCGAGAAGTGCGACGGACTGGTAAGCCTCAGGGGACTCAGGAGCCGAGGTTACACCCCGAACCGGGACGTTATCCAGAACCAGATCACCAGCGCGCTGATCCATTCCCCCCAGGGGAGACACTTCGCCGTGAACGCCACTTCTCTCGAGGTCGTCGTCCTCGACAGGAGCTCCTACGACAAGCAGCTCGCGCGCCTTGCAGAGTCTCACGGGGCCGTCGTTCGGACTGGGACCAGGGTTGCGGGGACCGAGCAGAGCTCCGACGAAGTCTCCGTGAGCGCCAACGGGGACAGGATTACAGCGAGATTCTACGTGGATGCCACCGGACCGGCATCGAGCCCCAGACGGGGAATAATGCCTGCTGCGAAGTACGAGGTCGAGGGCGACTGGATCAGGGAACACGTGGTCGAGGTCTTTCTGAACCGCGAACTGTACCCCGGATTCTTCGCCTGGGTCATCCCCTACGGCAAGCGTCATGCCAAGGTGGGGGCGGCAGGTTTTGGCGTGGCCCCCTTCAAGGCGCTCGACGATTTCCTGGCATCTAGGCCATCGAGGATTCTTCGACGAATATCGGCTCCGCTCTACGTGGGAGGGCCGGTAAGGGATTTCGTCAGGGGGAGGACCATCCTCGTAGGAGAATCGGCGGGGCAGGTGAAGCCGACCACCGCAGGCGGGATAATGACTTCCATCGCAGGCGCCATCACCGCGGCCCATTGGGCCACAGAGAGCCTGAACCGTGGGGAGCCTGGCCTTCTTGGGAACTACAGGCGGGACTGGGACTCGCGCTTCCAGAAGGAGATGAGGAGCATGGTTAGGCTCCGCGGGGTGTTCGAGAAACTCACCAACGGTGACTTGGAATCCCTGATGGATATCGTCGCTACCCCGAAGGTCGCTCTCAAGCTATCCCAATCCGACTTCGACTTCCACGCTTCCGCCCTGCTCGGCGCGCTCGGCATCCAGGGGGTCCTTAGGCTGGCGAGGGCCGTGACATCGGCTGAGGTGCGGAGCCTGTTGGTGAGTGGCTAGTCGCAGGTTCTGCCAGCAATCTATATCTGCCGGCGCCAAAGGGCCTTGGCAGAAATGGCTCAGACAACCGTGACACTGCCGCTGTGCAATTCATGTAACAAGCCGGTCAAACCCGGTGAAAGGGCCACAAAGTTCTACTGCCCGAACTGTCACGAGACGCTCATCTGGCGCTGTGAGAAGTGCAGGAAGTTCTCCAGGCCCTACAAGTGTCCGAACTGCGGATTCGAAGGTCCATAGGCGATCTGCATGGGTTCGTACGTCATCAGGCTCAAGCTACTCCCCAACGATGTCGCGACTGAGCACCAGAAGATCGTGGACGCGGTTTCAGGGGCCCTCCCTCAGGAGGCGAAGATCAGAAGCCAGAGGGTTGAACCCATAGCGTTCGGCCTCTCTGCCGTCATCGTCGACGTGGTGGCACCCGAGGAGGAGGGGGTAGTCGATAGGGTGGAGCAGTCGATAGCTGGAGTCTCATTGGTGGGGCAGTGCGAGCTGATGGGAGTTAGCAGAATGTCGAGCAAACTCCCCGGCCAGGCGTGAGCTCGACACACCTTTTATACCACCCAGCGAACCCTGAGAACTCGCCGTTTTCTAATCCGAAGTGAATAGCTTGCGAATACCAATCAGATATACAGCCTATGAATGGCTGAAGGACAAGAAGAGCAGCACCGACGGCGACCTCCTCGAAGCCCTGAACAAGAACGGTAGCAAGTGCTCTCCCGACGAGCTCGACAAGCTCCTCATGCAGCTGGAGATCCTCGGTCTGGTGACCATCCGCTGGGTCTCGAAGGACAAGAGGCGAGTGGAAGTGGTAGAACACCCGACCGAAGAAGCCAAACTTCCACGGGTCAGCGAGTGACCGAACGGATAAATCGCGCGCGCGTGGCCTGACCCTGGCATGGGCGTCGATTTCGGGGATTCCATTCCACGGGAGAAGATTCAGCTTGAGGACATATCTGGATGGTCTCTCGCCGTCGACGGATACAATACCCTGTACCAGTTCCTCGCGATAATCCGTGGAATGGACGGAGGCCACCTGAAGGACTCCCAGGGGAGGGTGACCTCCCACATCTCGGGGCTCTTCTACAGGAACGTCAACCTGATGGAGCTTGGCATGAAGCTGGTGTACGTGTTCGACGGAAAACCCCCAGAACTGAAGACGGAGGAGATACAGCGGCGCTCCGCACAGAGACGGGAAGCGAAGGACCAGTATCTCAGAGCCCTCCAGGCGGGGGACATGGTCCAGGCGAGGAAGTACGCCGAAGCTTCGACGGTCCTCAGGAGAGACATGGTTGCAGACGCCAAGGCGCTGCTGGAGGCCATGGGAATCCCCTGGGTCGATGCTCCATCCGAGGGAGAAGCTCAGGCGTCTCTGATGGCCGCCGAAGGCACGGTCAAGGCGGTGGCTTCCCAGGACCACGATTCCCTCGTCTTCGGGGCTCCCATCCTCGTCCGCAACGTCACCATATCCGGCAAACGACGGCTCCCTAGCAAGGGCATCGTCATCAACGTCCAGCCAGAGCGGATAGCCCTCTCCGACGTCCTCGCCATGACCGGCCTGTCCCGAGAGCAGCTCGTCGATTTTGCGATTCTCCTCGGGACCGACTTCAACCCGGGGGGTTTCGAGGGGGTCGGCCCCGCCACCGCCCTCAAGTACCTGAAGAAGTACGGCCGGCTCGAAGACATCAAGGAGTTGAAGGAACCGCTACGTCAGGTCCGGTACGAAGAGATCAGGGACCTTTACCTGAATGCGCCCGCAACAAGAGGAGTGAAGCCGGAATGGAGGCCACTTGATCGAGAGAGGGTGCTGGCCCTCTTGGTGGGGGAGCATTCCTTCTCAAGAGAAAGAGTCGAAGCCGCCATCTCCCGGGTCCAATCGAGGAAGTCCACGCAATCAGAAACTCTAGAGAAGTGGTTCGGCTGAGCACCGCAGTTCTTCCTTCGTTGCGCGATATCGAAGCCGCCGAATCCAGAATCAGGAAGTACATCCCTCCCACCCCCCTCGAGCACTCGCCCGGGGTCTCGCAGCTGCTGGGTCGCGACGTGTACCTCAAACTCGAGACCTTCCAGCCGATACGGGTGTTCAAGATCCGGGGGGCCTTGAACAAGCTTCTCTCGCTGGGAGACTCCGCGCTTGGGAGGGGGGTCATCACGGCCTCGTCGGGCAATCACGGATTCGCCATCGCCTACGCTTCGAAGCTGTTCGGTGTGAAGGCGGTCATCTGCGTTCCGGAGAACGTGAACCCTCAGAAGCTCAACGCCATCAAGGAACAGGGGGCCGAGATAGTGATGTTCGGCAAGGGCTACGACGAGGCGTATGCCCACGCCACCTCCAGGGCGTCGAAGGAAGGGCTGACCTTCATACACGCCTTCAACGACAAAGACGTCATCGCCGGCCAGGGGACCTGCGGCCTAGAGATAGCCAGGCAGCTTCCCGACCTGGAGTCGGTCGTGGTGGCAATCGGGGGAGGCGGCCTGATATCTGGCGTCGCCATTGCCGTGAGAGAGACACTCGAACGTTCGGTGGTCTACGGTGCCGAGACCGTGGCCATCCCGTCGATGTACGAGTCCATCAAGAAAGGAAGGCCGGTCAGGATCGTTCCTGGCCCAACCATTGCCGACGGCATGCAGTCCGCGATTCCCGGAGAACTTACCTTCGAGGCGGTCAGGAAGTACGTAGACAAGGTAGGACTCGTCACCGACCCGGAGCTCGAGGATGCAATCTACGATCTGCTGATTCTCGGAAGGGTCCTGGCCGAACCGGCGGGAGCTTCCCCACTCGCTGCCATGAAGGGGCCCCTGCGCGGCGTGAAGGGAGCCAGAACTGTGCTCGTCGTTAGTGGAGGGAACATCTCGGTCGACCTCCTCGCTACAATCCTCACCCGAAGAGCGAAGCAAAGGTCCTGAAATCGCGCGCGATCAGGAAGGGGTTTGTCTTCCTCTCCTCCGCCAGGGTCCTGTGGGCGACCTCGCCGTAGTCATGGCCAGGAAAAACCTCCGTGGAAGGAGGGAGGCTCAGAAGAACGTGATAGAGGCTGTCGTAGATCGCCTTCAGTCCGGCCCTCTCGAACCTTCCGATGGTGCCCACAAAAAGCGTGTCGCCCGTGAACACTTCCTTGCCGTCGTAGAGGCAGATGCTGTCCTCCGTGTGGCCGGGGGTATGGAGGACCTTTACCTCAGACCTGCCAAGCCTTAGCACATCTCCGTCCTTGACCCTGAGGTCACAGTCTACCGCGGAATTCTCATGGGCCACCACCCTTGCACCAAGCGCCCTTGCGGCTTCGCCGAGGGTGGTCACATGGTCAAAGTGCCCGTGGGTCGCCACGGCGTATCTGACCTTGGCTTCTGCCGCCTTCGCGGCGCTGACTATGGGTCCGGTCTCCCATCCTGAATCAATCAGTAGGGCATCCTTGCTGCCTTCGTCCACCGCTAGGTAGACGAAGTTGGCCATCGGGCCCACAGGTATCTGCTTGACAAGCAACGGCAAATCCACCGGACGGTGTCACCTTTATGAACTTCGGACGACCCGCCCGCCCGACGTTGGCCCATCTCCGTCCAAAGGCACCTTCTGAATCCGAGATGTCCACGGTAAGACTGATGATGCCGACCGACGCCAACATCATGGGCAACGTCTTCGGCGGCGCCATAATGCGCTACATGGACGAGGTCGCTGGGATTGTCGCCTGGCGCCATGCGGGAAAGAACGTCGTGACCGCTTCGATCGACAGGATGAACTTCTTTGCTCCAGTCTACGTGGGGAACCTTCTGATAATGAGGGCATCGGTGAACTACGTGGGCAAGACCTCCATGGAAATCGGGGTCCGAATCGAGGCCCAAGACCCCATGTCGAAGAAAGGAACTCACACAGGTTCGTGCTATCTGACGTTTGTTGCCCTGGACGGGAAAGGTAGGCCGACCGCCATTCCCCCGTTGAAGGTTGCCACCCCAACTCAGAGGAGGCGCTTCAACGAGGCCCTGGCGAGAAGGAAGCTCAGAGAGGCCGAGACCGCGGTGCTCATGGAGCATCAGCATCAGCAGTATTCGTCCCCTTGATTCCCGGCTCAACAAATCTAGAGTAGCTTCCTCTTAGGCCCGCAGGACGCCCGGGGGGCAGATGAGTGACTTCTCCAAAGAGTTCAGCCTCGAAAAGATGCGCAGCGGTAACGCGGCGGTGTACGAGCTCAGGGAGGAGTTCGAACAGTTCGCCACTTCTCCTCAGCGGGTCGACTCCTGCGAGACAATCGCCCGCTGCCTCTTTCAGCTCGAGCAGTTTGACGACGCCGCAAACTGGTTCGAGACAGCGGGACGGCTTATCCTCTCGGAGCCGAGTGCCACCCCTGCGGTGAAGGCGCTTTCAGCGCTCGACGAGTACGAGAAGGCCTTGGACTGCTACCGCAACTCTGAGGACGATGAGGGTTTCACCGAATGCTCAACCCTGATCAGAGAGCTGAAACGGGCTTCCGCTTCAGCCTGAACCTCATTTCCCTTCCTGAGCCTTGGCGTTGCGCCTGTTCTCTGTCTTTGTATGGCATTCGTCGCAGACGGCCTCGTCTCTGGGCCCGACCTTGAACGTATGAACCACCACTTCCAGCTCCGTGTCGCAGAAGAAGCATTTCGGTTTCATTTTGGCCTCTTGGATGCGTACACTCTTCTCTTCACCAGCTTTCTGCCTTTGTAATGCCACACTTCGGCATCCCCGTTAGAACTCTTCCCCCAATCCACAAGCTCTTCAAGCTCCTCCTTCGTGACTCTCGCCCTTCCGCTCTTCACCTGCACCAGGAGCATCCTTCCATCCTTGGCGGCAAACACGTCAACGGCACCATGCGATGCTGCGCTTCTTGCAACCTTCCATCCCTGCTGCTTCAGGATCTGTATCGTCCTGTATTCTCGTGCGCGTCCCGAAACGTACCTCGAATTCGGCGCCCTACAACAACTCCTTCAAGACAGCCGCGTCGCCGGAAACATGACGCATCAGCGCACGGTAGTTACATCGATTGATAAATCCTCGGCGCCGATGTGCTGGGGGTCGCTCCTCAATGCGGCGGCCGCTTCAGTTCGATTCCCGACACCATCAGTATCGAGGCCAGTATCGTGGCCGCTCCGACCCAGGCCATGAAAGAAAGTACCTCACCGAGAAACACCACGGAAACGGCGACCGCCACCACGACCTCCAGGGTCAGCACGACGGCCGATGAGCTCGCCGTCAGGTATCTGAGCCCCTGTTGGTATAGGACGAATGCGACCGCGGTATTGAACAGAGCGGTATAGACGACGGGCCAAAGCGTCGCCTCGTCGATTTGTGG
>CAYYMO010000167.1:0-5828 GCA_964472955.1 uncultured Methanomicrobia archaeon
GTTGGAAGTTAAGGCAAAGAAAGGGTCAGTGGTTGTGGATATGGGTGTACCGAAGTTTGCACGTTGCGACATACCAGCTGAAGGAGCAGAGGGGCATTTCATTGAGAGTATGTGTGGTCACGTCGTATCGGCTGTCAACACAGGAGTTCCGCATGCTGTGATATTTGTCGACGATCTTGATATCGATATACTTGACGTGGCGCCTAAAATTAGATTTGACCCGATATTTCCTCGTGGGACAAATGTAGACTTCGTCAAGGTCGATGGAAATACCCTTCTTGTGCGCACGTATGAGCGAGGCGTTGAATTTGAAACGCTTAGTTGTGGCACTGGTGCTGTTGCTTCGGCAGTAGTGGCAAACCAGATAGGCCTTGTTGGATCTGTAGTGAACGTGAAGACTCGGGGTGGTGCATTAAAAATTACCCTGAAGGATGGACGCGTTTTCATGGAAGGTCCTGCTGAGACGGTCTTCAAGGGGATTTATCAAATATCAGCACACTAGTGGTGGGACTTTAAGCACACAGTTGGTTTATGGTGCACCGGTTAGCTGGTAACAAGGCAATAACCAACTCTGTTAATGAAATCGATGTATCTCGGAGTTTCAACTAACGCTTAAAGTAGATTGTTGCTTTAATAACTGATGGCGCTGCTCTGTATAGCTAAGTATAAGAGTGAAATGGAGCTATGCGTCTACCAGACCCTTCGGGGCGATTCTAAACTCCGTCGCTGCACCTGCGGGAAGGGATGGATGTCTCTTCAATACGGCGCGTCGCAGATCAGGCCCGATCTTTATGAATTGCACTATGACAGCAGATAGCTGCTCGAGGATGTGACCACCTATCGGCATAACTTCGTTGGTCCCGGCATTCTCATAGATCTGGTTTGTCATCAAAACTGCAAGGTTATACCTTTTTGCCAAGCCGAGAAGGAACAGTATCTGATTTACCAGTTTACGTCTCAGAAAGATTTCTTGACTTTTTGCCTGTTCAAGTCGGTAAAATACGGTTGCCGAGTCGAACACGATAAGCCCGATGTCTTCACTAACTATCTTCTTGATATCTCTCAACGCGTCTGTTTGGTGCTTAAAGCTTGTTACTTCAAAGACTATCATCTTTCTTGCTAAAATCTGCGCATCCTCACCTGCAATTTGGGCAAATCTCTCGCTTGGAAATTTCTGTGTATCAATAAAAACAACCCGCTTTCCGGCTCTTAACACGTTTACGGCGAGCTGAAGACATAGACCCGTCTTTCCGCTCGTGGGTTCACCGTAGACTTGTGTTATTACCCCTGTCTCGAAGCCGCCACCGATGAGATTGTCTACGTTGTGGCAACTGCAAGGATAAATTGTCAAGAGCTAGCTCCTCCATAATCAAGTGCGTTTTCATAGATGGGCCCTGTTCGCTGCGGCGACAGATGAAACACGCAATTTACTATAGGGATAGATAGCTTATTAAACTTTAAACTAGTAGTATAAATTGGAGGATCAAAGGATCTACATCGCTTTAGTAACCAAGGATTTCTCCTTATACCAAGACCTAACAAAAGAGCTTCGCGAGAGGAGGCTTGCATTTGTAACACTTTCTCCGGAGGAGATACTTCCACCAGATGTAGGCGTCGTTATTACTTCAAGCCTCGAGGTTGCAAACATACAGTTTCCCAAGATCGTGATAGCGTCTGATATCGAGGCAACAGTCAATGAAGCCCTCAGGCTTTTAAACGGTAAGGAGAAATATGAGCGAGTCGTAGTCGGCATTGATCCGGGGCAAGAACCAGGAATTGCTGTCGTCGTCGATGGGGTAGTTGCAGCAGTCTATCACGTACCAATAGCGCAAGTTATGGACGTCGTGCAAAAGATTAAACAAGATTATCCTGACGTTTTAGTCAAGATCGGCAACGGCGCACGGCTCATCCGCACCCAGATCGTTAATAACTTCGTGGCTCAAGGAGCCCTCGTGGAACTCGTCGATGAGAGCGGTACCTCACCACATCTCGGAAGGGGCACCGCTGGGACCGTCATATCGGACATCGTTGCTGCAATAAATATCGCGCTTATTGAGGGTACGAGGGTAGGTCATCAGGAGGTACTCCCTTCAAAAGGAGAGATACGATTGATTCAAGAACGTAGCAGAGAGCTCTCCAAGGGCAGAACTACGATTCCGCGGAGGCTTGCTGAACAGGTTGCAAAGGGAGAGATGACAATAGAAGAAGCCCTATTCGAACACACAGGTAAAAACGGCGACAGGGGCAAAAACGATATTTAACGTTTTAACAAGCTATTCCACCCTTCCTGTTCTGCCATACCGATAACTCGCCTTACTGGAATGTTAAGCTTTTTGGCTATCGTCCTCGCCTCTTCAAATTCCGTCGATACATTAAGGACTTTGCCGCTTTGATCGGTTGCAACTTTAACGTTGAGGGCATAAGTCTCACCACCGATCGATATCTCAACCTGTTCGAAGTGCCTAAGTGCTATAAGTCGATGGCGTGTGGGAATAATCCTAACCCCGAGCGTGCCTGTTTCTTCTATTAGCCGCTTAGCAAGAGCGTGAGAGTCGGAGGGACTCACTATAACTTGCACAAGATGACCACTCCTCCCTTTTTTACCGGTCGTTGGTATTACGGATACGTCTTTTGCCCCGGCCTGAAGTAGTTCATCTATCAGGTTTCCAAGGACTTCGCCGGTCACGTCATCCACGTTCGTTTCAAGAACCTCCACTTCATCTGGTAGCAATGTGTCGTCTGGTTCCCCTAGAGACACACGAAGGACATTCGGATGCGCGTAGTCACGTAAACCCGCACCGTAGCCCACTCTCTCCGCCTTTATCTGCGGAAGGAAGTTATCAGAGAAGTGTGCGAAATGCGATAGGATAGCAGCGCCGGTCGGAGTCAGCAGCTCGCCTTCTACTGGCCCCCCCTTGTAGACGAGCTGAAACCGTGATAAGATTTCGCTCGTCGCAGGAGTCGGAACGGGGAGTTTGCCATGCTGTGTCTGTACGATTCCTCCCCCTACATATATGGGAGTTACATATATGCGATCCGGATTTAACACAGCCATTGCTGTACAGGCACCTACTACATCCGCAAGTGCATCTGCAGCCCCTACTTCGTGAAACGTCAAGTCCTCAAGTGGGACGTCGTGAACTTCTGATTCAGCGCACGCTATGATATCGAATATCGCTCGTGCGTTTAGCCGCGTATTTGCATTGATGCCGCTTGAGTTTATAATATCCAGTAGTTCAACATACCGGATATTTCTCGCATTAGCATTTGAAACAACTTTAACCCACGTTGCGCGTATTCCTAACTTTTTAACTGGTAGAATCTCTACCCTGACGTCAGCTACTGATTCCATGTTCTCACGAATGGCACCAGCATCTACGCCGAGATCGATGAGGCAGCCAGTTATCATGTCTCCGGATGCGCCGGAAAATGGTTCGAATGCGAGCATCTTCATAACATCAAATCGATGCGTTTAGGGTTTACGCAGTTACTATATATACCAGTCATCATATATTTTAGGTCGCGTATTATGTCGGAAGATGTTCAGTTAAAGGTTGCAAAGGCATATCCGAATGACTCAGGGAGAGGCATTGCGAGGATCGATCCTGATACGCTGCTTAAGCTTCACCTCTCTCCAGGTGATATCGTCGAGATAGCCGGGAAGGAAGTTACTGCCGCTAAGGTCTGGCGTGCTGACAGACAGGACTGGCACGAGGGCACGATCCGCATCGATGGATTTACACGCCAAAATGCTGGAGTGGGCATAGGTGAGCGTGTTACGGTGCGAAAGGCGAGGGTTAACGAAGCGATGAAAGTAGTTCTCGCCCCTCCTGAAGGCGTTTTGTACCAGTTATTTGGTGAGATGAGCGAAAGTATCAAACGTCAGTTGCTTAAAAGGCCAGTAGTTCAAGGGGATATCGTTCCGATAGCAAGTGCCGCGTCGCATCCCCTAATGAGAGTGCCAGGGCAAGCCATGCCGCTTTTCGTCGTGAGTACGGTCCCGCAGGAAGTCGTGCTCATAACCGAACGCACGCTGCTCGATATCAGGGATAAACCCGTAAAGGGTTTTGAATCAGTTAAAGGTACGGGAATAACGTATGAGGACATTGGAGGTTTAAGCGATGAAATACAGCGCATACGTGAGATGATAGAGCTTCCAATGAAACACCCAGAAGTATTCCAAACACTGGGGATAACACCCCCAAGTGGCGTTCTTCTCCATGGCCCGCCTGGGACGGGTAAGACGCTTATCGCGAAGGCTGTCGCAAATGAATCTGGTGCATCGTTCTATTCTATTGCTGGGCCAGAGATTATGAGCAAGTACTATGGTGAAAGCGAGCAACGTCTTCGCGAGATTTTCGACGAGGCAAGAGAGCACACTCCGTCAATTGTGTTTATAGACGAGCTTGATTCGATAGCGCCAAGGAGGGAGGACGTGACCGGCGAGGTCGAGCGAAGAGTTGTTGCGCAACTTTTAACCATTATGGACGGACTCGAAGAGCGGGGGCAGATAATCGTAGTTGGAGCTACGAACAGAGTTGAGGCAATCGATCCCGCTTTAAGACGGCCAGGAAGATTTGATAGGGAGATTGAGATAAGCGTCCCAGATTATGCTGGCAGGAGAGAGATATTAGAGATACATACCCGGGACATGCCGCTTTCCGAAGAAGTTAGCATCGAAGAACTTGCGAGTATCACCCACGGCTTCGTGGGCGCCGATGTGCTCTCTCTCACAAAAGAGGCGGCTATGAGGGCGCTAAGGAGGTACATGCCCGACATTGACCTTGAAAAGGAGATTCCTGGAGCCCTCCTCAACACCATGAGAATAACAGCGGAGGACTTCAAAGATGCCCTTAGAGAGATCCAACCGAGCGCGCTACGAGAGATAATGGTTGAAATCCCGGACACCACGTGGGAGGACGTTGGGGGCCTTGACGAGGCGCGACAGGAGATAATAGAAGCGATAGAGTGGCCGATTAAAAAACCGGAGTCGTTCAGCCGTATGGGGATTAGACCCCCCAGAGGGATACTTTTATTTGGTCCTCCGGGCACGGGCAAGACACTGATCGTGAAGGCTGTAGCTAATGAGACCGAGGCTAACTTTATAACCGTGCGAGGCCCGGAAATGATAAGCAAATGGGTAGGCGAATCAGAACGGGCTATACGAAACACATTTAAAAAAGCGCGGCAAGTCGCCCCTGTTGTGGTTTTCCTCGATGAAATTGACGCCATTGCTCCGATGAGAGGCATAGAGGATACGTCGAGAGTCTCGGAGAGAGTCGTCAATACGCTTCTCACTGAACTCGACGGTCTCCAAGATCTCGAGGGCATCGTTGTGATAGCTGCGACAAACAGACCTGATATGATAGACCCCGCGCTCTTGAGGTCAGGACGATTTGACAGGATGGTCTTGATCGGGGCCCCTAGCAGGCCGGGGAGAGTAGAGATATACAATGTGCATACGAGGACGATGCCCCTCGCAGATGACGTTGATATTGAGGAACTTGCTGACTTGACCGATTGGTACGTTGGCAGTGACATCGAGTCGCTTTGTAGGGAGGCTGCCGTATTCGCTTTAAGGGAGGATTTCGAGTCGGGCTTCGTTGAGATGAGGCATTTCAGAGAGGCACTCAAGAAGGTGCGTCCAACTATGGACGAGCGCATCATGGACTATTACGAGCGCATAAAACAGAGGTTTGAAGGCGGCGCGCCTGTTGAATCTACAACGCATCTGAGCTACCGCTGAACGAAGGGAGAACATAAGAAACCCTTTTTATATGAGAACTGCATAGCACTTCACAATATGAGAAAGGAAATATTTGCAAAAA